>JAUZQH010000082.1 GCA_030951065.1 Mariprofundus sp.
CGAGCAGTGGCTAAGCGATATTGCCGTGCATGGCCGTGATATGGTTGCTTTGCGCCAGATGCTGGAATCCAATCTGGCCGACATCATGATGCAGACGTTGATGCATTGTGAAGAACTGATGCCGGTGCAGGTCAGAGCAGAACTGCCTGCCTTGGTACGTTTTGCCGGCGCACAGAAGCAGGATGAGGTTCTGCAATCATTTGAGTGGCCCGATGCTGATCTGGAGATGCTGGACAGATGGAAAATTATTGCTGATTTCCTGCTGGTGGCGAATAACGCTGATTTTCGCAAACCACGCGGCGTGACTGTCACAATGGGCTTTCCCGCCGGAAAAGAGTTTGCTGAACCCAAAGCTCAATTGAAACAACTACTCGATATACTGGCGATGACTCCGCAACTGGCGGAAGCATTGCATGAACTACGCAGCTTGCCGGACAGTCCGCATATGGATGATCAGCAATGGGATGTGTTGAAATCACTGTTTGTGCTGCTGGTGCTGGCCAATAAACATCTGCAACAGTGTGTTGTTCAACAGGGCGAGGCCGATTTCACCGAGATTGCGCTGCGCGCTATGGATGCACTGGGTGTAAACGACGCAGCGCCGGGCGAACTGCTCATGAAGCTGGATTACCGCATTCGCCATATTCTCGTTGATGAGTTTCAGGATACATCGCTGTTGCAAATGCGTTTATTGCAATGCCTTACCGATGGCTGGCAGGGCGGTGACGGCATCCATCGCAGCCTGTTTATGGTCGGTGACCCGATGCAGTCGATTTATCGTTTCCGCAAGGCGGAAGTCGGTTTATTTCTCAATGCAGCCAGCAATGAAGCGGGTTTGCCGCCAGTGGAAGCATTGCAACTGGAACGCAACTTCCGTTCTTCGCCTGCCATTGTGAACTGGGTCAATACGGCATTTAAGTCAATTTTCCCGGATCGGCAGGATGTGATTTCCGGTGCGGTAGCTCATGCGCCTGCTGTGGCTGCGTTGTCGCATGCCGGTTCGGTGAATTTGCACCTGCAAACGGGCAAGGATGCAGCACGGGAAGCTCATTATGTGGTCGAACTGGTTCGGAAAGCATTGTCTGAATCAGGGCAGCGCATAGGCATTCTGGCGCGTTCGCGCAAACATTTATACGCCATTATGCCTGCCCTGAGTGCCGCGGGCATTGCTTTTCGTGCCATCAACATTCTGCCGTTAAACCGCAGGCCGGAAGTGCGTTTGTTGCGCGCCCTGTTGCGATCCCTGCTGCATCCGGCAGACCGGGAATCGTGGACGGCTCTGTTGCGCGCACCCTGTTGCGGTCTGGAAGCTTACGATTTACATGTACTTCTGGAGGGTAATGACAGGCCGGTGTGGTCTGTCATTATGGACGATCGTCTGTTCAAATGCCTGAGCAAGGATGCCCAGACGCGTATTATTTTTATCCGACAGGCGCTTGAACCGTGCCTTGCCAGCAGCGGCAAAATACCCGTACGTGATGTGTTGCAAACAGCATGGTCGCGGTTGTCCATGCCAGAGCTGATTGATGCCACGGCAAGCCGGAATGTGGAGGCGGCACTGGAACTGATCGAATCGCTGGAGCAGGGCGGGCGTATCGATTTCTCGCTGCTCGATGAGCGACTTGAAAAGCTCTATGCTGCGCCCGATGCATCCGATGTCGCCGGGCAAGTGGAGCTACTGACTATGCACGGCGCCAAAGGCTTGCAATGGGATACGGTTATCTTGCCGGGACTGGGTCACAAGGGAGCCAATGCCGACACGCCATTGCTGGCTTTTACCGAAGTTCCGGTCTGTGGCGGAGCCATGCCCCTGATGGCAGCCAAAGCCTCCACGCGCCAGAAAGACACCCTTTATTCATTTGTGAATAAAATAGAAAACAATAAATATAATAATGAATTACAACGTTTACTTTATGTAGCCTGTACGCGTCCCGAAACAACACTTCACATGCTGGGCCATGTATCTGAAAGTAAGGGCGAAGCTGCAACAGGATCGTTGTTACATTTGCTGTTGTCGCATGATGAAACATGCTTTGGCGCACATTTATTCGATATTGACGCAGCTAACCCTACCGTTACGACCGGCCCGACAGCCCTGCAAAGGGTGGCGGACGTTCCCGATATCGCGACGCTTGTTGTGGAGCATCAAAGCGTCAACCCCGGTGCAGATATCAATCAAATTGAAACAGAAACCGAATATGTATGGGCAGGTGCCGAGGCTGCGCCTGTCGGCAATGCAGTGCATGCTGCACTTCAACAGGTTGCAGAAACAGGTATCGAACACTGGGATGGCGATTACACGCAGGCGGTGATAAAGCGGATGCATCGCATGCTGATTGCCGAGGGTTTATCCGGCCTTATGCTCAAAGACGCTTTGGCCCGGTGCGCAGATGCTTTGCAGCATGTGTTGAATAGCGAAAAAGGACAATGGATTTTATCAGCTCAGCATCAGCAGGCGCATCAGGAATGGGCGCTGAGCTCGGAGTATGATAATCACATTTCCCATCACGCCATTGATCGCAGTTTTATTGATGCGGATGGTATACGCTGGATTATCGATTATAAAACAGCTTCACATGAAGGTGGAGATCCGGATGCTTTTCTGGATGAGGAAGTAAAGCGCCATACATCACAGTTGCGAAGATATGCAACGGTTCTGGCTCAACTCGAGCCGGACCGGGCAATAAGAACAGCGCTTTATTTCCCTATGCTGGATGCATGGCGGGAAGTAGTCATATAACTATAAAACAAAGGCTGCCCGAAGGCAGCCCTGTTTCAGCACATCTTACAGTTACGGTTTTATTTGGTTTTAGGCGTAGCGCGTTTGCGTTCATGTTCTTTCAGGAAGCGTTTACGCAAACGGATTGATTTCGGTGTGATTTCCACCAGTTCGTCATCGGCGATGAACTCAATGGCGCGTTCCAGACTCAGTTTTAATGGTGGTACCAGATCAATCGAGTCATCCTTGCCGGATGCGCGCACGTTGGTCAGTTTCTTTTCCTTGATTGGATTGACCGTCATATCGGAGTCGCGACTGTTGATACCGATGATCATGCCTTCATACAATTTCTCACCGGCGCCGATGAACATTTTTCCACGTTCCTGTAATTTCCACAGGGCGAATGCAACCGATTCACCATTCTCCATGGAGATCAATACGCCGTTCACACGACCGGGAAGGGTACCGATGAATGGGCCGTAAGCGTGGAAGACATGATGCATGATACCGGTGCCACGCGTGTCGGTCAGAAATTCGGAGGTGTATCCGATCAGGCCGCGGGTCGGGCACATGAATTCAATGCGCGTGCAACCATCGGCATTGGTTTCCATGGAGGTCATTTCAGCGCCGCGTTTACCCAGCTTTTCAATGACCGCGCCCTGATACTCGGAGTCCACATCCACCGTGACATGCTCGTATGGCTCCTGCTTCACACCATCGATTTCACGCACAATCACATGAGGACGCGATACGGCCATTTCAAAACCCTCTCGACGCATGGTTTCGAGTAGAATACCGATATGCAGTTCACCGCGACCGGAGACTTTGTAAACGTCCGCCTGATCGGTTTCTTCCACACGCATGGCTACATTGGTACGAATCTCGCGCATCAAACGGTCACGAATCTGACGCGTGGTGATGAACTTGCCTTCGGTGCCGGCCAGCGGTGAATTGTTCACATGCAGTTCCATGGTCAGGGTCGGTTCATCCACGTGGATGACCGGCAGCGCGACCGGGTTGTCTTTTGACGCAATGGTTTCGCCGATATTGATGTGTTCGATGCCTGCAATAGCAATAATATCACCGGCCTGGGCCTGTTCGACTTCAATACGGTTCAGACCGTGGAAACCGAGCAGCTTGCTGACCTTGAAGTTCTCTTTGGAGGAATCGGCATGAATCACTGTGATATCCTGGCCTGTTTTGACTGTACCATTGGCAATACGGCCAATGACAATGCGGCCGATATAGTCGTCCCAGTCCAGGGTGGTAGCCAGCATCTGCAAAGGAGCTTCGGGATCGCCTTCCGGTTCATTCACATATTCAAGGATGGTATCGAACAGACAGATCAGATTATCGGACTCATCATTCAGATCGAGCATACCGTAACCATTTTTGGCTGATGCATAAACTACCGGGAAATCTAGCTGCTCATCGGTAGCGCCGAGCGATGCAAACAGGTCGAAGGTCTGATCGACCACGGCATCCGGGTCGGAACCTTCGCGGTCGATTTTGTTGACCACAACAATGGGCTTCAGGCCCAGCGACAGTGCTTTTGAGGTCACGAATTTGGTTTGCGGCATCGGGCCTTCACGTGCATCAACCAGCAGCAATACACCGTCCACCATATTTAATACGCGTTCGACTTCGCCGCCGAAATCGGCATGGCCGGGGGTGTCGATGATGTTGATATGGGTGTCGCCGTAGCGGATGGCCGTGTTTTTTGCGGTGATGGTGATGCCGCGCTCTTTTTCGAGGTCATTGGAATCCATCACACAGGTTTCGATATCGGCGCGTGCATCGAAGGTGCCGGACTGTTTCAACAGTTCATCGACCAGTGTGGTCTTGCCGTGGTCAACGTGGGCGATGATGGCGATATTGCGCAATTTGCGGGACATATGATGTTACCTCGATCCTAAAGTGGGCGCGCATAGTAGCGTCTTACCACTCAGATGGAAGGAATATCATTTGTAACTTGTGGTTAAAGGTTCGATGCCGAAGGAACGGTGAGGATTTCGCAGCCAGTTTCGGTGACGACGATGGTGTGCTCGAACTGGGCTGAAAGCGATTTATCGCGCGTGACTACTGTCCAGTGATCACCGAGCAGTTTTACACCCGGTTTGCCGATATTGACCATGGGTTCGATCGTAAACACCATGCCTTTTTTCAATTCCATGCCATGGCCGGGCTTGCCATAGTGGAGAACTTGCGGGTCTTCATGGAACACGCGGCCAATGCCGTGACCGCAGTATTCACGCACCACAGAACAGCGTTCACCTTCGACATAGCTTTGAATGGCATGGCCGATATCGCCGAGCGTTGCACCGGGTCTGACCACGTCAATGCCGATTTGCAGCGCCTTACGCGCCACTTCGGTGACCTTGCGGGCTCTTATTTTTGGTTCGCCGACATAAAATGTTTTGCTGGTATCACCATGCCAGCCATCCATGATGGTGGTGACATCCACATTGATGATATCGCCATTGTTCAGTTTCTTGTTGCCCGGGATACCGTGGCAAACCACATGATTGACCGAAGTACAGACTGATTTCGGAAATCCGTGATAATTCAGCGGGGCAGGAATGCCGCCGGCTTTGATGGTGAATTCATGCACCAGATCATTGATTTTATCAGTGGTAATGCCGGCTTTGATATAAGGCTCAATCATCACCAGCGTATCGGCGGCATGATGGCAGGCAGGACGCATGGCTTCGATATCTGCTTCAGTTTTAATCATGACCATGCCGTCTCCTGAACCGTCTGTTGAAATCAGGCGGCATACTGGCCTATTCTCTCACCATGGAGCAAGCGGTTGTATCGTTCGGATCGCAAAGGCCATGGATTATCGGGGAGAGTGATATGCGGGTATATCTGGTGCAACACGGATTGGCGAAAGATAAAAGCGAGGACGCCGAGCGCCCCTTGTCCGATCAGGGTAGGGAAGATGTGACGCGCTGTGCCGGTTTTCTGAGCCTGTTCGAAAAGCCGAAACCATCGAAAATACTGCACAGCGGTAAGTTACGGGCTGAACAGACCGCAGAAATGTTCGCCGAAGCATGGGGCGACATTGCGGTTGAGCGAACGCTCGACCTTGCACCCAATGATGATCCGTCCGTCTGGTCGGCACATCTGGCATCGATGTCTGATGATGTGATGCTGGTCGGTCATCTGCCGCACATACAACGCCTTGCCGGCTTATTGATCTGCGGTGATCCGGACCGTGAAGCGGTACATTTTCGTAATGGCGGTGTTGTTTGTCTGGAAAAAAGAGAAACCGGCTGGTGCGTGTTGTGGCATATCAATCCGACCCTGTTTTATGGTGATAAATAGAGGGCAGGTGCATTCCAGGGAAATCAGACGAAAATAACTGATATCCCCATACTGCACGTGTTGTGCCCCAACCGTTAGCCGCGATTGATGATATTATCCGCCAGCATCTTCGGAGCCGGTTTGATCAGTGGGTTATCAGCGATTTTGGCGCGGGTTAAATCCTTGAGCGGGATACGCAGACGCATACCGTGCCTGATACCTTTGGACAGCTTCGGGTTGGCTTTTTTCAAGGCATATACAGATACACGATAATGTTTGCTGATATCTTTGACCAGTTCACCGCGCAATACATGGATGCTCAATTTGTCTGAAGGTTTGCTGGAAATGATGTTATTTACGTTGCCCAGCCGGGTTTGTGAGATACGTAATCTCAGGTTCTTGGGTCTGTCCCTGAAATATTGCATGCGAACAAGCTGGGGGTTGAAACGGAATAGCTGATTTTTTGGCAGCCCGGCGGCGGCATGCAAACGCTCCAGATCAACCGGCGAATGAATGGTAACCGTGCTGGTCGGGTAAGGTTCGGGGAAGCTGACAACCCCATCCTGTTGCAGGGCAATCAGGCCGAGGATGTGGCGTATATAGCCTGAATAATTCATAAACGCGCAAAATTGCCATTACACCTATTTATATTATGGTTTAATTGCGCTTGCTCGCCATATTTTTTGTCCGGTGACGGTGTTTTTCCCTTTGCCGCTGCCAGT
>JAUZQH010000083.1 GCA_030951065.1 Mariprofundus sp.
ATCCCTATTATCGCCGCATTGAAATTATCGTAAAAGGCCGGGGGGGGGCCTGACTCATTTCCGGTTCAGTTTCAGTATTTTTCCAGTCATTCTATTAGGGCGTGTTAACATATATGGTCCGTCCCGCATTGCAAGGTCTGAAGGTTTTGGCTGAAAGGTCGGTTGCACACATATATCCGGCCTTTGATTGAGGCATGATTGTTTGTCTGCCTCTGGCCCCGATGGAAATCCGCGCATTCCCGTCCTCATCACTAAAGCGGCCTTTGTGGCCAGTGTTAACGTCAGGCTCCCGGGAATGCAGCGTCCGCCTTTTTTGCCATTCTGCTTCAAGTCCTCGCAACTCGTTAAAAACCATTTGGTGACAGCTTTATGCCATTGTTACTTCAAACATTTCGTGACGCGTCAATAATGCCCACGCCGTTCTTACATTCTTGTTGGCCATCGCCACAGCTGCCACATTCATATGTTTGCGTTCCATAAGTTTTGTTGCCCATTTGCTGCGTTGATCATGCTTGCGCGATGTAAAACGCAGTGCTGCTCTGGAACCGTGAATCAGTAATCGGCGAAGGTAAGGATCACCTCGTTTGCTTATGCCAAGTAGCCGTGGTTGGCCTCCAGTAGAATGCTGCCTCGGAACCAGCCCCAGCCACGCAGCCATCTGGCGACCATTCTGAAACGCTTTTGCATCGCCTACGGCCGCAACCAGTGCCGTAGCTGTCAACGGCCCGATTCCCGGAATACTCATCACCCGCCGGCATGCATCACTCTGCTCCACCAACCGGGCAATGTATGAATCATATTCGCTGATACGTCGATCGAGATGCAACAGCTCCTGATGCAGACCGTTCAGTAGCTCCCGGAACATGGGCGTCAATCCATTATCGGCATCCTGCAGAATGTCAGGCAACGCCTTGCGCAAGTTCGACGGCCCTTTACCGACAGCTATCCCGTATTCGTGCATCAATCCGCGAATTTGATTGATCTGCGAAGTGCGATGCCCAATGGCTATCTCCCTGGCTCGGTGCAAACTCTGAATGTCTTGCTGTTCAACTGATTTGATCGGCACAAACCGCATTGTGGGACGCTGTACTGCCTCACAAATGGCCTCTGCATCAACCTGGTCATTCTTGTTACTCTTCACATATGGCTTCACAAATTGGGGGCTGATCAACCGAACATCGTGACCCATCTCCCGGAACTTACGTGCCCAATCGTGAGAGCCGCCGCATGCCTCCATGCCAACCAGACAGCAGGAAAGCTGAGCCATGTACTCCGCAAGATGATTGCGGGACAACTTCTTGCGCAAAACCACACGGCCTTTGCCATCCACCGCATGCAGATGAAATACACTCTTTGCCAAATCAATACCCACTACTTTGATATCACCCTTTATGATAGATTGCTTCATGGTTCGTTTCGCTCCTTCTTCGTATGGAATACCTCCATTCTGGCACATTGCGATGCCGTTTGGGGAGCGGAACGGACCATCCCATTACTAAAGGAAGCGCTGATTAACTGTGCTTCCGTGCAGGCCACGGATGGCCTGCCAAAACAGGCGCGTAAGTGCCTGTTTTGCAAGCGATGGCAAAACCACGCTTTTGCCTGAGCGGACTGATTTTTGTCAGGATGACAATAAATCAGCATCTCCTTAAACAATTATCTGATATGCTCCGGCAACAGGGAATCAACAAATTCCTCCCCATTGAACGGCATCAAATCTTCCAGTGTTTCACCCACACCGATATATCGAATCGGCAGGCCGAATTTGTGTGACAATTGCAGTACGATACCGCCTTTTCCGGAACCATCGAGCTTGGTCACTATCAGGCCGGAGGTGCCGGCTACTTCGCGGAATTTCTCAACCTGAACGACAGCATTCTGGCCAGTCCCGCCATCAACTACCTGCCATACCTCATGCGGAGCTTCGGGATATGCCTTGGTAATTACACGACGTACTTTGGCCAGTTCATCCATCAAACCGCGGTCGGTCTGCACGCGGCCCGCAGTATCGACAATGACCACATCATAATTTCTGGCTATGCCCCGCTGTACCGTATCAAAAGCAACAGCAGCCGGATCAGCCCCTTCATGCTGTCGCACCAGATCGGCGCCGGCGCGCTCTACCCAAACAGCCAACTGCTCGACTGCTGCTGCACGAAATGTGTCACCCGCCCCCACCAGCACCGATTTACCCTGCTGGCGAAACATCGTGGCAAGTTTGCCGATGGTGGTGGTTTTCCCGGTACCGTTGACCCCTACCACCAGCAAGACAAACGGGCCGGATTCGGGTTCATTAACCGGAGTTGTTTCAGGTATCATGCCAAGCATGGATGTTTTTAATGCCTCAATCGAACTGCCTCGATATTTTCGGGCTTTCTGTACCAGCGAACCGGATAACTCGCCACCGCAATCGGCCATAATCAGGCCATCCTCAATATCAATCCAGTCTTCTTCGGACAACGCATCCACTGACCCGCCCGGCACCATATGTGCCAGCGCATCCCGGCTGCGTGACAAGCCTTTTTTTAATCTGGAAAAGAATGTAGACAACGGTTCTCTCCTGGTTTCGCATTGGTTCAGGTTTCAACGAACACCGAATGGATGCGATACTAACGTCTGCTCCCGGTTTTGGCAGCGCCCTGCTGCCCGTATCATCGAATTAAATCCGCCCCAATGCCTGCACCAGTTGCCCTACTGTATCGGGAATATCGGAACGCATGAAATGTTTACTCCGCTGATCCAACTGCTGTTGCAGTCGGTCCATGTCAGCCCCCTGCCGCTCCCGGATCAAAGCAGCCGTTGCTGCCAGCTGGGCCGGTTGCATGTCTTTGCACGTTGGTGACTTGTCACCACCAAGTGAATCCAGCAATTCAAACACATATTCGCCTGCATCATGAATAGCAACGTGTATTTTCATCTGTGCGGCATGTTTACCCTTTTTATCACCAACCATAGCGGATTTCATAGGCATCGTTCCATCTGACGAATCAGGCATTTGCCCCATCATCTTGTGAATCATCTCCATTTCCGGGCCGCCCATGGCCCGGCGCAGCATGGTCACCGATGCCTTGATCATGTCCGGACGGGATTCTGGTGGTGAGCATGCAGCCTGCACTGCCAGTACTGCCGACTGTTTGACCATGAGCCGAATACTGTCCAATTGAGACTGCATTTCTTTTTCTTCATGGCTACAGGCGCCAAGAAACATAACAGGTACAAACAATAGTAATGCTATGGTTCCGGTTCTGAACATAATTAATCCCCCCGCTTTATTATTGCAGCCGCAAGTAACCCTGGCCGGCTTACTTATCGACAAACAAAACCGTCTGAGCCATCAGGGCCGGCCATATAAGGCATATATCGAATAGCTACTATACAGCTTAGATCATGCGAATAACTGGAAGGCTATCGTAATTCAATTATTACGCACGAAATGCGTTGTTTGTTCTTGTTAACGCGCATGGACTTTTTCCATCACATGGTATGAAACAGTACCACGGAGTTGAAAAAGTCATGCAGGCGCGTTGTTTGTTTCATGTTAAAATACCTGACTTAACCCCATCCGAATACTGTAGCGGCTTGTTCACCGTTAAATAGGTTTGACTCAAATCAATCAGCCAGTGCCCGGCTTGCAGGCCGCCTTTCCCTCCGCTCTGGCTGCTCAGATTGCATTGGCCGCTGCCGCACGATGCATAAGCTGAGGCAGGCAAGCCCCACAGTAGCAGGGCAACAGTCGTTACCAGGCAGCGTTTGAAAAATAATGAATGTATCGATGATACCATAATGATCTCCTGATTCAGTATTATCCGACGATGAATCAGATATTTCCCTATGCTAAAGTGCTCAATCGAATCACAACATTGGACAAAATGTCGCAGACTCATACGCATTGCTGAAACGCTGCTTATATTGTGCGATACCTTGACCGGGTTTATTTGAGCGCATAGCGCATGGCAAATTCACAATGCATCGGACAATGGATGCCCGTTGGCGGTCTGGGCATCGGGACAGCCCTGATGACTGCTTTTCTTGCTGCTTTTTGCAATACGCTGGATGCCCCCTCGACCATGACCTGTCGGGTAGTGCCATCCGCGAGCAACACAAAACGTATATGTACATCCCCCTGAATGCCGCGCCTTCGGGCCGTCGGCGGGTAATATTTATGCCGCTCGATATGCGCTATCACTTTCGCCAGATATTTCAACCGCTCTCTGGCAACCAAACCGTCATCCACTGACAGCTGTTTCACAGGCGCTGATGCAACGGCTGCGCTGCTAATCGAGGCTTGCGCTTTGCGTGCCGGTTTTTTCTCAACCTTCTGAATATGCGCTGTTTCTGCCTCGTGGCGGGGCTGGATAACCGGCTTTGGCTTTAATGGTTTGGGCTTGGTTTTAAGTTTGGCGTGTTCACGCCGGGCAGCAGG
>JAUZQH010000084.1 GCA_030951065.1 Mariprofundus sp.
TTCGACATGACGTCCTGTGATGGATACTTGCATAGTTGTTCCTCCGTTTTTTTAGTTAACATGAAATAAACAACGCGCCTGCATGATTTTTTCTACCCCGTGATAATATTTCATATCATGGGGTGGAAAAATCCATGCGCGTTAAGGATGCTCTGAAAAATTCAGCGTATCCACGCAGGCCGTCCATGGCCTGCCAAATCAGGCCATTGTGCACCTGATTTGCAGGAACAGAGAAAAACACATTTGCTCTGTTCCTGCACTGATTGATTGCATGGTGCAACCAGTCAGTTCCTGTTCAGGGGCGCACTGAATCAGCGCCTCCCTGTCGTGATGCTGCGGCTCGCCGCCGCTGACTGCCCGGAGGCAGCCCCATCTGTTCGCGGTATTTGGCCACGGTTCTGCGGGCAATCTCGATACCTTCCACCTGCAAACGCTCGGCAATGGTCTGATCCGAAATCGGACGCGCTGCCGGTTCGGAGTCAATCAGCGCCTTGACCCGTTGCTGCACCCGGTAAACGGAAATCATGCCACCACCACGCGTCGGCAGTCCAGCTGAAAAGAATCGCCTCAGCTCAATCAGGCCAACCGGTGTGTCGGCATATTTGCCGTTGGTCACTCGCGAAATCGTCGATTCATGCAGGCCGACCTCTTCAGCCACATCCTGCAGTGTTAACGGCTTCAGGCCCAGTATGCCATATTCCAGGAATGCCCGCTGACGCCGGGCCAGACACTGAGCCACTTTCATCAATGTTTCACTGCGCTGATCCAGCGCATGCAATAGCCATTTGGCTTCTTTCATGGCCTGCGACATAAATGCCTTGTCCCTGCCTTTCCATTCCTGATCCTTCCAGCGTTCATTCAGGCGAATGCCCTGCCATCCGGAGCCGGGAATATCTACTTCGATATCATTCCCGTTGTTGCGCCTGAAAACAACTTCAGGGCGGATATAATAGTTGTTATCACCGTTCAGCCCGTGTCCGGGAAACGGATCAAGCCGGCGCATACGGGCTCTGACCTGTCGAATCATCTCGATACTGCATGCTGCTGTTCTGGCCAGCTCTTCATCCGGCTGCGTCAGGGCATCAGGAAAATGCAGCAACAGCCGGATCGCCCATGCATCGACTTCCTGTTCGGCATCCAGTTGCAGCAGCAGGCATTCAGTCAGACTCCGTGCCCCGAATCCGGCCGGCTCCAGTTGCTGAATCACATCTTCCACGACATGTTTCACCGTCGCTGCATCCGTTTTAATCTGGTCGGAAATTTCAATGGCAAATTCGGCCGGATCAATACGGAAATAACCATCATCGTCCAGTGAATCAATCAGAATATGCGCAAGTTCCCGTTCCTGCTCAGGCATGGGCTGACGGTCCACCTGCTCGTGCAGGGATTCACTCAGGCTTAAATGTTCCGGCAAAAACTGTTCGTAATCACTGAAATCATCCGCCCGGCCAGCCCGGCTGGAGGAGGTGTACATGGTTTCCCAGCGGTTATCGCCGGCCTCTTTCCAGCGTTCCAGCTGGGCAGCTTCCTGCGCATGATCCTGATTTGCCGGCTCGCTGGATAATACAGCATCGGCGTCCATATCCAGCATGGGATTGGATGCAATGGATTCTTCCAGATAACTCTCAAGCTCCATGCCGCTCATGGACAGCACCTTCAGACTTTGCGCCAGCTGGGGCGTCAGCGAAAGGCGTTGTCCGAGTTTATGGGAAAGTCTGTGTTCCATTAGCATGCGAACCCGGGCGCGGTTTTCTGCTTATACGATTGCGGATGTAGAGAATCTCCACGTGAACGAAAAAAGAAAGGGGTAAATTCGAACAGCATCTACATCCTTGTGATAGCAAAGAATTACAGTTATTGCGGAAGAAAGGCAACCACAATAATGCCGCTACACAGCCCAGTTTACGCTTCTTTTTTCAGCGGCGCCAGCAATTCTTTCAATTCTCCGGATTCATGCATTTCAGACACGATGTCGCAGCCGCCGACAAACTCGGACTTCACATATAATTGCGGGATCGTCGGCCAGTCCGAGTAATCCTTGATCCCCTGCCGGATGCCTTCATCAAGCAGTATGTTGACGGAGACATAGGGGACACCATGTTCGGCAAGTATAGCGGCGACCCGTTGTGAAAAACCGCACTGGGGAAATTCCGGCGTGCCTTTCATAAACAGAACGACATCATTGTTTTTTACGACTTCATCAATCTGCTGCAATACAGAATTACTCATAATCTACTCCTCGGGAACGGATGTTTTCAACGCCAGTGCATGGATGGCCGCCTTCATATGCTCGCCCAGCGCGGCATACACCATCTGATGCTGCGCCACTCTGGATTTACCGGCAAAGGCAGCCGATGCCACTTCCATTTCAAAATGATCGTCGCCGGAATACAGGCGCACCTGCACATCCGCATCAGGTATACTGCGCTGGATCATGGCAACAATGTCTTGCGGTTTTGGCGGCATACACACCCCTTTTATCACGGCTGTTGTGTTGAAATGGTGGGCTCACCAGGACTCGAACCTGGAACCAACCGGTTATGAGCCGGTAGCGCTAACCAATTGCGCCATGAGCCCATTTCATTTCTGCGAGGCCGGCACACTACGCAGCGCTTGGTGGCGTGGCAATCGTACAACGCGTAAGCTGCGCCGCCATGAAACATGTAATTATTACCAAACCCACCCTGTTCTCCGAACTGAACCTGCCCGAATCCCTGCAAAAAGGCATTGAAGACCTTGGTTTTACCGAGATGACGGATGTGCAGCAGACTGCATTGCCGCTGACACTGGCCGGCAAGGATGTGGCCGGCCAGGGACGCACCGGCACCGGCAAAACCGCCACATTCCTGATCACGGCCATCAACCGGCTGCTGACCACAGCGCCGAAAAAGGGGCGCGGCAAACAGCATCCGCGTGTGCTGGTCATTGCCCCGACACGCGAACTGGTCGTGCAGATTTCCGAGGATGCCAGGAAGCTGGCCAAATATACCGATCTGAAACTGCATACGGTATATGGCGGCGTGGATTATGAGAAACAGCGGCAGGGCTTTGATCATGGCGTGGATATTCTGATCGGCACGCCCGGTCGATTAATCGACTACCTGAAAAAGCGGGTCTACTCCCTGTCCAAGGCCGATATGCTGATTATCGATGAAGCCGACCGCATGTTCGATCTGGGCTTTATCAAGGATCTGCGTTTCATGCTGCGCCGGCTGCCCCCCTACGATCAGCGCCAGTCGCTGATGTTTTCCGCCACATTGTCCCACCGGGTACTGGAACTGGCTTATGAACACATGAATTCGCCGGAGAAGTTGCGCGCCGAAGAAGGCGATCTGACCGCATCCGGCATCACCGAGGAAATGTACCACACCAGTATGGAAGACAAATTCCCGCTGCTGGTACATCTGCTGCGCAAATCGAATGTCGAGCGCGGCATGATTTTCATCAATGAAAAACGCACCGGGGAAAAGGTCGCCCGCGATCTGGCCCGCTACGGCTTTTCAGTCGGCATTCTGTCCGGTGATGTGCGTCAGAAAAAACGCATGCGCATTCTGGAGGATTTCACTGCCGGCAAGCTGCATCTGCTGGTTGCCACAGATGTGGCCAGCCGCGGCCTGCATATCGACAATGTCACCCATGTGTTCAATTACGATCTGCCCGAAGATGCCGAAAATTACGTCCACCGCATCGGCCGCACCGCCCGCGCCGGTTCAACCGGCACGGCGATTTCGTTTTCATGTGAACGTTTCTGTTTCGGGCTGCCGGATATTGAAACCTATATCAGCCGCCAGGTGCCGCTGTTTCATATTGACCCGGACATGCTGGATATCGGCAAACCCACCTGCCCGGAGGCCACGGCTGAAGGCCTGAAAAAGGAAGACCGGGCCGAGCAGCACGGTAGTTCCGGCAACAAATCCGGCTCCGGCAGAGGCCCGAACAGACAGGGCCGCAACGGCCCGCAGCGCAGCCGCGGCAGACGCAGGTGAAAAAGAGGACTGAGTGAAAGGAGCAGTGCTGAGGACTGAGGACTGAGTGACGAGTGAATGGTGAACGGTAATGGGTGAAGAGTTCTCACATCTCACATTTCCCATCCCTCATCTCCCTGCCTTTGCCGCTTTACTCATCACGCCTCACCCATCACTATTCACCGATTCTATGTTTAAATCTATTCTGGTTGTCTGTGTCGGTAATATCTGCCGTAGCCCGATGGCTGAGGCGCTGCTCAAAATGCATGCCCCTGCCGATGTGCATATCCATTCCGCCGGCATCGGTGCGCTGGTCGGAAATCCGGCCGATGCCCATGCCCTGCAACTGATGCAGGAGCGCAGCATCGATATCTCCGCACACCGGGCCCGGCAACTTACACCGGCCATGGCCGCTGCCGCCGATCTGATTCTGGTCATGGAGGCCGGCCATCAGCGGCGCATTCATGCGATATCGCCCGCCTCCCGCGGCAAGGTGCACATGCTTGGAAAATGGGCTGATATGGACGTGCCGGACCCCTATCAGAAATCACCTGAATATTTTGCCTATACCCTTGGCCTGATTGAACAGGGTGTGGATCAATGGGCTGCAAAGCTGTGGGGGAAAAGCAGGACTGAGGATTGAGTGCTGAGGGACGAGTGCTTAGGGACGAGTGCTTAGGGACGAGTGCTGAGGATTGAGTGCTGAGGGACGGGTGAATGGTAATGGGTGAAGAGTTCTCC
>JAUZQH010000085.1 GCA_030951065.1 Mariprofundus sp.
TTTCAGGCTGGAAAAGTATGCCGCCAGTAACCGCCTGTCCTGTTCTGACAGTTTGGCATAGGAAGGCATTTTAAATTTGTCTTTTAAACGTGTCGGCAGCATGGACTGCGGATTATCAGTTGAAAAATACCGGTACAGCCACTCTTCAGTGCGCAAAGAACCGATTCCATCCAGGTTCGGTGCGGGAACGGTCTCATACAGATTCTTGACTGCCCATATCTTGTGGCAACTGCGACATTGTAATCGTTTGTATAACTCCGTACCGGAGCGGGACAATGCAGCATCTGCAGTCGTATAGTAGGGCAAGCCCCGTTCAGATGTATCCGGGGCAGATGGGTGTAAAATAGATTGCACCACAGCAAATATCAGCACAGCAACCAATAGCAGGATGGCCGTATTGATTACGGTCAGCCAGGAAATTTTTTCAAACATGGTTAGTTTTGTGACCGGGCCTCGGCTTCGCGCTGAGCCAACAGCTCTTTGCGGCGAGCTTCCTGCTTGGCATTCACCTCACGGGATTTCTTGAATTCTTCCGGATCCATTTTGTCTTTATCATTCTCGTCAAAGACAAGATATTTAATATCTTCATCAAACTGTTCATTATTCGCTGCCCATCGAATACCGAATACAACACCGATCAGGATCGCTGCCCCACTGATAAGCCATATATAAATGGTCCAGCCGTCCTGTAACTCAATTCCAAACATGCGCACCTCCGCGAAGGCGGACATTGTCCATTCAGAACAGGAAACCGTCAAGCAGTTGCGCGGCCGCAAACAGAATTGCAACAATCACACCAACCACAATCATACCGAGCAACACTTTCTCCCCGGTTTTAATCGAAGCACCTTCACTGTGTTTCCAGAATGCCCCGAGAATAAATAAAAATACAACAATCGAAATCAACAAAAAGATGAAAATTCCAACGCTGTATCCATGGCTACGCATACTTTCAATCCCCAGGTCGTAAACCTGGTCAGAGTTTTCAGCTGCTCTCACCAAGTCTGCATATATACACAGTAAAAAGCCTGCAGCCGATTGAAACATGAACTTCATAAACACTCCGTTTACATCTTTTCTATCACAGAAAAAGCGCCACCCATCGGGCGGCGCTTGATACTATCACAAGCTGAACTAGCAGAAAGCTAAATCAGAATGAGTTGTCACGCGGATCAGGCGTACCTTTTTTGTGATTATCAACAAACAGCCCGTAAATTACCGGCACCAGAAAGGCAATAGTAATAACAAGCAGGCCTGCGAATTGTGGGTCATCCATATTAATCATCTAGCTCTCCTTAATGTGCAATCGTATGATCTGGGCGCCATGTAAAGTGCGGCAGACGCTTGACGGTAATAATAGTGCCAATGCAGAAAACGATAAACCACCAGACAGCAATGGTATAACCCTTATCCCACCATGGCTGTTTCCTGACAATGCTGCCATCGTCCTGAATATTGAAGAAATTGGACTTCACCACATGCGCGCCAATGACCGTATATTCCTCCAGATCAACACCTGCATGTTGTAATTCAACAATTTGCGGCGCAATCACACGCAATTGATCCAGATCGATTGGATGTTGCTCACGCTGAAACGTATATGGTGAATCAAAGTGAGCCAATGAATCTTCAATCATTGCCATAGCTTTTGTTTTGGCAGCATTATGGGTGATAGATTTATCATTCATCACTTCCTGCACCATGGTTGAATTCATCAGAGATACATAGTCCGCATATATTGCAGCCGTCGGGCGCTGACCATACAAAGGAAATGTAAGGCACATTGCCGTGAAAAAGGTCAACACCAGGAGACCGATAACCGGACGCGGTAGCGGATTATTGTTTTCCGCAATACCGCCCAGACTTTCGTGCTCCCATACATGTTGTGCGTCTTTGTTTTGATCCTCTGAAGCTAATGAATGCAGAGGCCTTGAAAATGTCCATGCCATAATTAATTCCTCCCTTATTTCAGGTTAAGCACGAAGTCGATCAACATACGCGCTTCACTATCGTTTGCCGGAATTGGAACTTCCGGTGGATACACCGACTCACCTTTTGCATATTCCATGTACTCTTTATCCCAGGCCTTGAGGTCAATTGGATTGCCTTCAGCGTCCTTATCGCCCCACAGATAATCGTAACGAGGCATGATCGAATGCGGCTGTACCAGACGCGGGTTGAAGAAGTGCATCGTCATCCATTCACGTGACGAGTTACGTGAACCGACATGCAGCAAATCCGGTGCCTTACGGTCGGAACCGAAGGTCGTTGGAGATTCACCATTAAAATCACCTGTCATCGGCGGACGACCGAATGTCTGCCAGTCCTGAGTCTCTTCAGGCAACAACGTATGACACCACCAGCAACCTTCACGTACGAACATGGTCTTGCCGGAACCCGCCAGAAGCTGCTGATCAGCGGCCTTCAGCGTAGCATCCACCGTCCAGCCACGTGTGGCAGTGGCATATTCGATATATGGCGTGTCATCATCAGCAACGCGAACCAGAAATACGCCACCTGCTTCTTCGCTGGCTTCACCGATATGTCCGGTTTCAGCAGAAGCCTTCTGAACTTTCTCACCCAGAATATTGTCGTGAGTCAGCCCATCCGGGAAATGTGTGCCCGGTTTGAACACAAACGCATCGGTTTTATCCATCATAGCGCCGGTCATTGGGTCTTTGGTCAATGTTACCTTGATTGGCTTGTCTTTACCCTGCAGGAACGGATCATAATAATTAAATCCACTCTCCCAGCCGTAGGTTAACTGTTTTTCAAGTGCAATCTGCGTTGATGACGTACCTGAAATATCAACACCAGGCATGTATACTGTTACTATCATCGAGAAGCTCAGACATACACCGAACATCATGCAACCGATTTTATATTCTCTAAAAGCCACGGATATTCCTCCCTTTTTATATTATATATAAATAACCGGGCCGGCCCGTGAAGACCGGCCCTGTATTCCCTTATCGCGTGTATGCGACTTCAACAGGCTGACGGCCTACAGGCACAATAGCACCTGCACGGGCAGTCATAATCATGTTGTACAGCCAGATAATGT
>JAUZQH010000086.1 GCA_030951065.1 Mariprofundus sp.
CTGATCACCGGCATGGCCACCCCGCGTCAGCCCCGCGATCAAAGCCTCAGCCATATTGCCGCCACCAATAAATGCTATATTCAGTCTCTGCATGTTTTTTACCTTACCCCTTCAATTACAATCCAAACATAACACCGCTAACACCGCATATGAACACACGGAAAACCCCTTACAACTCTCTCTTGGGAAACTCAGCTGTGAAACACTTCTGACCATATCTCACTTTCGTATATCCCAATCACCGAACAGAACAGAGCCCAACCGCACCATGGTCGCACCTTCCTGCACAGCGACACGAAAATCACCGCTCATACCCATACTCAATTCAGCCCTGCCCGATTCCGGCAGGCTTCCACCGAACAGGGTATCCCGCAAGCGCCGCACGGTCCGAAATGCCTGCCGAACTCCGTCCCCGCGTGGAGCCATGCACATCAGACCGCCCAGTTGTAATCCCTGCACATCAGCCAAAGCTTCGGCCAATGTTGGCACAGCATCCGGACTTACCCCGTGCTGCCCTGGCGTTCCGGCAATATTGACCTGAATCAATACCGGTAAAACCCGATCACCGACATGGCGAGCCACAGCCCTGGCTGTCTCCAGATTGTCACAACTGTGCCACATAGCAGCATGGCGACCGATATACTTGGCCTTGTTCTTCTGCACCGGCCCGATCATATGCCATTCGCAAACAGGCCACCGATTGCTGCGATCACGCAACTGCTGGGGGCGGGATTCAGCAAATTGTATCTGTCCTGCATCGATCAATGTCTGCACCGCGACATCCGGCGCATATTTACTGACTGCCAACATCGAAACGCCGGCTGCTTTCATCTCGTTACTGAGTTGTTGATAGCGTTGAACAAGCTGTTGCGGATTCGCTGTCAAGGGCATTACAGCACCGCTGAATTCCAACTGACACGCTGATCAAGCGCTCTGCTCAGGGTATGTTCATCCAGATATTCCAGTTCGCCACCTTCCGGCACGCCACGGGCAATGCGGGAAATCCGAACATTCTGATGCTGATATCGATTGGCCAGATAGTGGGCAGTCGCTTCGCCATCCACCGTTGCACTCGTGGCCAGAATCAGCTCGCTGATCCCCTGCTCGACACGTTTATCCAACGCGATCAATCTGAGCTGCTCCGGTCCAACTCCATCCACCGGGCTCAAACGTCCACGCAACACATGATAACAGCCACGGTAGCCATGTCCTCGCTCCATCATCAGCACATCTACCGGCTGCTCAACCAGACAGATTACAGTCGCATCACGATTCACATCCGTACAAAACTGACAGTGTCCCTGTTCGGCAAAGCAGCCGCAGATTTCACAAAAGCCAACTTCTTCATGCAGTATTTTCAATGCCTCGGCCAGATGCTCGGAATCGGAAGCCGGCCGAGACAACAGATTCAGGCCCAGTCGCATGGCGGTTTTCGGACCGATACCAGGTAAAGTAGCCAGCATTTCGATCACCCGCGCCAGCGGTGCCGGCACGCCCGGCAGATGAATCAAAGAGAAAAACCGGGGGGCAATGGCATACCAGCCATCAATCCCTGCTGTTTTTGCTTTTGTGTTTCGGAAACTTTCCGGGACGCCTGATTAAAAGCAGCCGCCACCAGATCTTCAATGAGGTCCTTGTCCTGTTCATCCCATACGGACGGGTCAATATCAACACGACGTACAATCTGGTCACCGGTCATGATCACTTTAACCATGCCGCCTCCAGCCTCACCGGTGATCTCCATCGCAGCCATTTCTTCCTGCATCTGTTTCATATTTTCCTGCATTTTCTTGGCTTGCTGCATCATTTTTCCGATATTCATGCATTCACTCCTGTCATATATCCATACCTGATTTATCCATAATCAAACATGATTGAATTTATACAAAGACTATTCAGCATCCGGGACACCCGCAGGCAGCACCTTGACCAGCCTGGCATCCATTTCACGTATCAGCGCCTGCACATGCGGATCATCTTCTGCCCCCTTGCGTAAACGCGCCTGTTCATGGCGGGCTTGTCTGGCACGTTCCTGCGACAGTGATTCACCTTCGTGTTCCGCCAGTGACTCCCACAGGACTTCTCGTCCCAGCCATTCGGCAAAAGTCATGCGGTCACTGGTTGTGATAGCGCGTTGCTGGTGTTTATCCAGAGCCAGTCGCACCCTGTCCTGAAATTCGATACATATAACATGATCCAGCATCGCCGATACACCCGGTTTCACCTCACCAAATGCTTCTACAGCCTGTTGCCATGTTGCAAAAGCATGTCCGGCTGGCCGCGACATTTCAGATAACGGCAAATGATCAACAGCTTCAACAGCTGTTTCCTCTTTTGGACTTTCCGATACCGAATGATCTTTTTGAGAGCAATCCTGTTGTGGACCGGTAACGTCTGCATCCTCAATATCCCTGAATGCAGGTGAGGCCTGTTTGACCTGTGACTCATCATCAGGTCCGGGAACACTGGCCACTGCAGATATTGTGTTTAGTCCACACAAGCGCAACAGCACCATTTCTGCCCCCATGCGTTCATCAACCAGTGCCAGGTCGCGTATACCATTCAATAGTACCTGATAACGCAAATCCAGTGACGGGGTATCCAGCCGTGTTGCCTGTTGCGCCAGCCAGGCGCAATGATCCGCATCCATTTCATCATCCAGCAACTCGGGGTCAACCTGTAAACAGGCCAGCTGATGCCATAAACGACTCAGTTCCTCCAGCAAACTGCGGGGTCCGTGCCCTCTGGAGACCGCATCCCGCAGACATTGCACAGCTCGCGCTGAATCAGCGGCAAAAATCGCTTCGGATAATGAACGCGCCAGTGTATAACCGACCATCGCCAATGCCGACATCACCTCGGCAATGCTCAACTGCCCGGATGAATAAGCCAGAACCCGTTCAGCCAGCGATAATCCATCACGCACACTGCCATCTGCCGCCCGCGCAATCGCCGCAATGGCATCTGCATCCGCCCTGATAGACTCGGCATCAAATACGTGCTTCAAATAGGAGGCAATTTCGCTCTGGCCCAATCTGCGCAGGTCGAAGCGCTGACAACGGGAACGTACCGTGACCGGCAGCTTATCGGCCTCGGTCGTAGCCAGTATAAACATCACATGTGCCGGCGGCTCTTCAAGCGTTTTCAGCAATGCGTTAAAAGCACTCTTGGACAACATATGTGCTTCATCAATGATATAGATCTTGGTTTTTAATGTGGAGGGTGGATATCGGACACCATCGAGAATTTCCCGCACGTCATCAACACCGGTATGACTGGCTGCATCCATCTCCTGCACATCCAGATTTGCTCCATCAGCAATACTCCGGCAGGCGACACACTCGCCACAGGGTTCACCCTGATCAGGTTGTTCACAATTTACTGCCATCGCCATCAGGCGGGCAATGGTGGTTTTTCCCACCCCCCTGATACCGCATAACAGATAGGCATGTGCCAGATTGCCACTGGCCAGTGCATTTTTCAGGGTACGCACCACGATATCCTGACCTACAAGATCAGCAAACTTCTGTGGTCGCCAGCGTCGGGCCAGTACGAGATAAGACATGCGGCCACTCTACGTTTTGGCTTCCGCCACGCAATGTTTCAGCAGCCCCGTTCTATGATCAATATTATGACCAATAAAAAAAGCCCGCTACAGTGAGCGGGCTTTTCAGAATTCAGTCGGAATCATTCAAGCAGAATGGTTCAGTCAAGACGTGTTCGTTCTTCCTGTTCCTGAGCTGTTTTACACTCAATACAAAGCGTTGTCACCGGACGAGCCTGCAAACGCTTGAGACTGATATCGCCACCACATGCATCGCATTCGCCAAACTCGCCTTCCTTGATGCGTTCAATAGCCTGATCAATCTTTTTAATCAATTTGCGTTCGCGATCCTTGATACGCAAATCGAAATTGCGATCAGTCTCCATACTGGCCTGATCAGTCGGATCAGGAAACGACGTCTGTTCCTGATCCTGCATGGACTGCATGTTCACACTCTGCCCAACTTCCAGCTCAGCTTTCCAGTCAGTCAGCTGTTTTTCAAAATCTGCCAATTGTTTCTTGGTCAGTGCCATTTCATCCTCCTGCCAATAGGCAATCCGAAAGCGGTATTGCCAAAAGGGCGCGAACCTTAGCGATTCTTGTGAATGGTGTAAATAAAGGCTGTGCCAGAGAATTATAACACTGAAACAAAAAAAACACGATAGTTAAAATCAGCTTGTTTCAGCATCGAATATTATGACATTGTCCCGGTCATTGTGGTGGCATGCAGTATGGCAGCATGTTTAAACAGTCCTGGCAACCCCATCCACATCGGAACATATATTTCCGACCGAATACTGCAAAGCAAACTTGCAGCAAATGGCTCACGCTCTTATGCTCTGCTAATGGGTTGGCGATAGACAGAACAATGCCCCTGGGGAGTAATCATGGAAGTATCTGAACTGCTTGCGTTTACAGTTAAAAACAATGCTTCAGACCTGCACCTGTCATCAGGTGAGCCCCCCATGATCCGTATCAATGGTGATATGACACGTATTAAAATGCCTGATATCGACAGGCGTGATGTGCAGGCCATGGTGTACGACATCATGAGCGACACCCAGCGCAAATTATTTGAAGAGCATATGGAAATCGACTTTTCTTTCTCGCTTGGAGAAATCGCCCGTTTTCGTGTCAATGTCTTTGAGCAGCGGCGTGGTATGGGAGCTGTATTCCGTGTTATCCCCAATGAGGTTCTAACCCTGGATCAATTGAGCTGTCCTCAGGTTTTCCGTGATATTGCCATGATGCCGCGCGGCATATGTCTGGTCACAGGTCCTACCGGCTCCGGTAAGTCAACCACATTGGCAGCCATGGTCGACCATCGCAATGACAGCGAACGCGGCCATATTCTGACCATTGAAGACCCGATTGAATTCGTACACCGTTCCAAAAACTGTCTGATTTCGCAGCGTGAACTCGGGCCACATACGCACTCATTCGCCAATGCCCTGCGCAGTGCCCTGCGTGAAGATCCGGATGTCATTCTGGTCGGTGAGTTGCGTGACCTGGAGACCATTCGTCTGGCTTTGACCGCAGCTGAAACCGGCCATATGGTGTTCGGAACATTGCACACGTCCTCCGCACCCAAAACAATCGATCGAATCATCGATGTCTTTCCGGCCGGAGAAAAGGAAATGGTACGCTCCATGCTTTCTGAATCGATTCGCGCCGTGATTTCACAAACCCTGATCAAAACTGCTGATGAAACAGGGCGTATAGCTGCTCATGAAATTATGCTGGGAACACCGGCCATCCGAAATCTGATTCGTGAAAATAAAATCGCCCAGATGGTATCCGTCATGCAAACATCACAGCGGGATGGTATGCAAACACTTGATTCGCACCTGCAACTACTGGTCAAGTCACGTAAAATCACCCAACAGGCCGCAATGGAGAAAAGCAGCAATAAAAAACTCTTCGGCGGAGGCATTGTCTAGTGCTCCCTGCCCGGCTTGATTCATGAGTATTTCCTCAAGAAATAATAAAAGTATGAAAGAAACGGATTCACAAAAACTGTCCATCAAACAACTCCTGTCTGTGATGGAAAGACGCGATGCATCCGATGCCTATCTTACAACAGATATGCCACCCTCCTATCGAATCGATGGCATCGTTCATACCATGAATCAGCCTGCCCTGACTGCCGTCCAATGCGAACAACTGGCTTATTCAATCATGAACGACAAGCAGCAGAATACGTTTGCAGCCGAACATGAAATGAATCTTGCGCTTTCATTTCATGATATTGGCCGTTTCCGGGTCAATATATTCCGCCAGCGCGGCAATATTGGCATGGTTATCCGCAAGGTGAAGCTTGAAATACCCACCATTGATGAGCTGGGTCTGCCGGATATATTCAGGGATATTGTCATGGAGCCCCGTGGGCTGGTGCTCATGGTTGGCGCAACCGGCTGTGGTAAATCATCCTCACTGGCAGCCATGGTCGACTGGCGCAACAGTAATCAGAGCGGCCATATTATTTCGATTGAAGACCCCATTGAGTTTATTCATCAGCATAAAAAATCCGTCATAACCCAACGTGAAATCGGTACGGATACTCTGGCGTATCAGACAGCACTGAAAAATACGCTCAGGCAAGCACCTGATGTGATTCTGATAGGCGAAATACGCGACCGGGAAACGATGGAGCATGCTCTCGAATTCTCTGAAACAGGTCATCTGTGTCTGGCCACACTGCATGCCAATAACGCCAATCAGGCGCTGGAACGCATTATCAACTTCTTTCCGGAAGACCTGCACCCACAGGTCTGCCTGAACCTGGCTCTGAATATGAAAGCGGTATTATCACAACGGCTGGTCAGATCGCCGGATGGCAAACGGCTGCCTGCTGTGGAAATTCTGCTTAATACGCCGCGTATTTCTGATCTGATCATCAAATGGTCTATCTCCGACATCAAGGCGTCCATGGCCACCGGAAAAAATTACGGCATGCAAACCTTCGATCAATCATTGCTGGCATTGTGGAAGGAAGGGCTGATTTCAGAAAATGAAGCCCTTCGCCATGCCGACTCGGTTAATAATCTTCGGTTACAAATCAAAATGATCAAGCTTAAAGATTCCGGAGATCAAACTGGCGGTTTGGAACAGGCATCCCGCAATATAAGTTCGCATGGCCTGGATATCTGATTGCCTAACACTGATGCGAGCCTTAACAATGGTTCCTATGGCGTAAAAAATCACACTGAAACAGTATGGGCTGACTGTCAGCCGGGCCGGGAGTCATACCTTGCAAGAGACTTGATCGCATGCCGGATGATCTGCGTATCATCGTGAAGTCCTTCCCTTCCCTCATTCATCTGCGATAATTGAATCGCCTCACCCACCACTACCCTGGCACGGCTGCGGCGATAAAACGGACGCCACAGGTGTACATGATCAAATGGCCATACGCCGGATACCCGGAACGGAATAATCGGCGCCCCTGTTTCACGGGCAATCAGCGCTGCACCGGGCATGATACGATGTAAGGGGATCGGAGGATTGGCCGCACCTTCCGGAAATATGCACAGCGCATTACCTTCCTGAACGACCTGGGTAGCCTGTCGCAAGGCCTGTCTGTTGGCACCACCGGGATTAACCGGAATGGCACCCACCATGTCAAACCCCCAACGTACATACCACATTTTTTGATAATACTCGCGCGCCATCAGAAAGGATAAGGGGCGGTTCACAGAGGCCTGAATCAACAGAGGGTCCAGTCCACAGATATGATTGCCGACCAGAATAAGCGGCCCGTCCGGTAAAATAATCTCCTCTTTGGACAAACGGTGCCAGCCCTGGCATATCACACGGTTGATACCACGCAATAATGCATTGGGCCCTCTCTTCCCCTGCTTACATTCCATGCTTGCATGATTGCCGGTTTACGATGTTTTTTCAATCAAATCCGCTTTTGCATAGATATACGGATCTTGCGTCTTGATGTTGAATTATTATTTGGCTTTGTGAATGATGAGAACAAGTTCAAGTTACATGTAAGAGCTGGATAACAGTTCAGACGAAATAATATGCGCACGACATCCATAACATCCATTCTGCCTGTATTTGGACTCTGGTTACTGCTTTCCGGCTTTGAGTTATCTCCTGCGCTGATTCCTGTTGATCAGATTTTATACGGAGGTCCGCCAAAAGATGGCATTCCGGCCCTTACCAACCCGAACATGGAAACAGCTGAAGCCGCTGACCTCTGGCTTGAAAAGCACGATCTGATTCTGGGTATTGTTATTCAGGGCAAGGCTCGTGCGTACCCCGTCCGGATCATGAACTGGCATGAGATTGTCAATGATCACATCGGGGGAAAATCGTTTGTGATAAGTTACTGCCCGTTGTGCGGCAGTGGCATGGCTTTTGATACCGGTGACCGCTTCGGTGTCTCCGGTATGCTCTATCAGTCTGATGTGTTGCTGTATGATAAAAAGAGCGAAAGCCTGTGGTCACAATTGATGATGCAGGCAGTAACCGGCCCGCGTACCGGTGAAAAGCTGCAACTTCTGCCTATTGAGCACAGTACATGGCAAACGTGGAAAACACATCACCCGAATACCGATGTACTATCACGCCATACCGGCTTCCGGCGTGATTACAGTCGCAACCCTTATGCTGGCTATGAATCTGTTTCCGGCACCTATTTTCCAGTCTACCATCACGATGAACGATTGCCGGCCAAAGCATGGGTCATCGGTTTGAGTATGGGCAATCATCATCTGGCCTGGAAGCTGGATGATCTGAAAAAATCAGGCTCTCACCAGCTGACATGGCAACAACATAGACTGGCTATTACCGTCCATGGCGAAGGCATACAGATTCGCGATATCGAATCAAAAAAAATACTGCCTGTTACCCGCCTGTACTGGTTTGCATGGGTGGCATTTCACCCTGATACCGAACTCGCAAAATGACGCCTGTCATACTTATTGCGGCCGCAGTATAACACAGGAGAGCGGCGGCAATGTGATGCTGATCGAACAGGTCTGACCCATCCATGCCCTGTCTTCCGAATGTACTCCCCCGGCATTACCGATATTCGAGCCACCATACACTTCCGCATCCGTGTTCATAATCTCAGTATAA
This sequence comes from Mariprofundus sp., assembly GCA_030951065.1. GTDB lineage: Bacteria > Pseudomonadota > Zetaproteobacteria > Mariprofundales > Mariprofundaceae > Mariprofundus. The sequence goes on from JAUZQH010000086.1 coordinate 8,639, forward strand.
CGTCCGGCTACCGGCACCCCGAGGCGATAGTTGTTGCGTGGTACAGGTGTCAGATTCAAGGCAACCACAACAGGCCCGCCATTTTTATCGCGGCGAATGAAGCTGAGCACCGACTGATCCGCATCATTGCAATCAATCCACTGGAAACCGGCCGGATCAAAATCAACCTCATGCAAGGCCGGCACATCCTGATACAGATGATTCATGTCGCGCATCATCAGCTGCAAGCCACGATGCGGCATGAAATTGGCCTGATCCCATGGCAGCGATTCATCGAAGTTCCACTCCGGCCACTGGCCGAATTCCATCCCGTTAAACTGCAGTTTCTTGCCCGGATGAGCATACATAAATGCGTATAACAGCCTCAAATTAGCAAATTTCTGCCAGTCATCGCCCGGCATTTTCTGCGGCATTGAACCCTTGCCATGCACCACTTCATCATGCGAAAATGGCAAAATAAAATTCTCGGTGAAGGCATACACCATGGAAAAAGTCAGCTCATGATGATGATAGGACCGGTGGATCGGATCCTCTTCGAAATAAGCCAGCGTATCATTCATCCAGCCCATATTCCACCACATCGTGAAGCCCAGCCCGCCCAGATAGGTCGGACGCGATACCATCGGCCACGAGGTGGATTCTTCAGCCATGGTCACAGCACCGGGAAAGCGTTCATGTACCAGGCAGTTGAACTGCTTCAAGAACTCAACTGCTTCCAGATTTTCTCGGCCACCGTATTTATTAGGCAACCACTCACCCTCTTCACGCGAATAATCCAGATACAGCATCGAGGCCACCGCATCGACCCTTAAACCGTCAATATGAAATTCATCCAGCCAGAACAAAGCCGAAGCAATCAGGAAATTACGCACCTCATTGCGCCCGAAATTGAAAATATACGTGCCCCAGTCTTTATGCTCACCGAGCCTGGGGTCTTCATGTTCATACAGCGGCGTTCCATCGAAACGGGCCAGACCATGCGCATCCTTGGGAAAATGTGCCGGCACCCAGTCAAGAAATACGCCAATACCGGCCTGATGGCAGTAATCCACGAAATAGCGGAAGTCATCCGGTGTGCCGAACCGGCTGGTCGGTGCAAAATAGCCGACTGTCTGATAACCCCATGAACCATCAAACGGGTGCTCGGTAATCGGCATCAGTTCGATATGGGTATACCCCATCCACTGACAGTATTCGACCAGTTGATGTGCCAGCTCACGGTAACTCAGATATTCGGAACCATCGCCCTTGCGGCGCCAGGAGCCCGGATGCACTTCATAAATACTCATCGGCTTGTCGGCTGCCTGTCTGTCCGGTCGGTCTGACATCCACTGGCTGTCATTCCACTGATAGATCTTGCAGTTATGCACTACGCTGGCAGTAGCCGGCCTGAGCTCCATTTGCTGGGCATAAGGATCGGCTTTTTCAAACACGTCACCGTTTTGGGCGCGTATTTCAAACTTGTAGGTTTCACCCTCACACAGGCCCGGAATAAAGATTTCCCACACACCGGAAGAGCCACGCACGCGCATTTGATGTTCACAGCCATTCCAGTGATTGAAATTACCTACCACAGAAACACGCGCTGCAGCCGGTGCCCAGACTGCAAAACCAACGCCAGAAACGCCTTCATGCTCGCGCACATGCGCGCCCATAATACGGTATTTCTCAAAATGGTTACCCTCACCGATCAGGTGTAGGTCCATTTCCCCGAGGAATGGTGAAAAGCGATACGCATCATCCAGCTCCCAGCGATGCCCCTCAGTATTTTCAATACGGAAGCGATATGATTTGTCGAAACCACCCCCCTTCCAGTGTTTTTCAAACACATCCGTGCCTTCAATACGGGTCATCGCCTGCGCCCTGCCACCCTCCGGCAGCAGCCACATTTTCTCAGCCTGCGCACTCAAGGCACGGACTATGACGCCACCATCCGGATGCTCGTGCATACCCAGCCAACCGAACGGATCGTGTGAGCGTGCTTCAACAACCGCCCAAGCTTCAGGTGATAAAATAGGTTTTTTCATGCGTAGCCTCGCTTTTAGTAAACTGGTAAATCGGGTCAATCAGGTGATGACAGTAGGTTTATCACGTCCGGTCAGCTTCTGTAGTTGTGATACTTCACCGGCCGCTTCAATCATATCCGCCAGAGCATCCTGTGCATCCAGCCCGTGTCGACTGCTGTCAGGCTCATAGGATTCCAGATAGACACGAATCGTTGCACCGCTGGTGCCGGTACCGGAAAGACGGAAAATAATACGCGAACCATCCTCAAACAGAATACGCACACCCTGATTTTCACTGATACTGCCATCGACAGGGTCAGTGTAAGCAAAATCATCACAGCTTGCCACCCTGCGGCCTGCCATCCGCGTACCGGGTAAAGAGGTGAACTGATCACGCACATTTTGTAGTACCTGTGTCGCCGCAGCCGAATCCACGCCTTCGTAATCATGGCGGGAATAATAGTTCCGACCAAATTTTTTCCAGTGATCTGTCAGGATTGATTTCACCGACTCCTTGCGCACTGCCAGAATATTGAGCCAGAACAGTACCGCCCAGAGGCCATCTTTTTCACGCACATGATCAGATCCTGTGCCAAACGATTCTTCACCGCACAGAGTCACTCTGCCGGCATCCATCAGGTTGCCGAAGAATTTCCAGCCGGTTGGTGTTTCATAACAATCCAGCCCCAGCGATTCGGCCACACGGTCTGCCGCAGCCGAAGTCGGCATGGAACGGGCGACACCGCTGATACCGGAGGCATAGCCGGGCACCAGCTGCGCATTGGCTGCCATCACGGCCAGTGAATCACTCGGTGTCACAAAGAAATGATTGCCGAGAATCATATTGCGATCCCCATCGCCATCCGATGCTGCGCCAAAGTCCGGTGCATCTTCACCATACAGAATATCCACCAGTTCATGTGCATAGGTGAGATTCGGGTCGGGATGACCACCACCAAAATCCTCTTTCGGCTCACCGTTTATTACTGTGCCGTCAGCAGCACCCAGCATATCTTCAAGGATTACTTTGGCATAAGGCCCGGTCACAGCGTGCATGGCATCAAACACCCTGGAAAAATCGCCGGCCAGTAAATCACGAATAGCATTAAAATCAAACAGCGACTGCATTAACTCGGCATAGTCGGCCACCGCATCAATCACTTCCACCTGCATACCGACCAGTTCAAAACTGCCGGTGTGATCCAGATCCACATCCGGGCATTCAATAATGTCATAATAGCTGATATTTTGCGTGCGGGCGTATATGGCTTCGGTCACAGCTTCCGGGGCAGGGCCGCCATTAGCGATATTGTATTTAATGCCGAAATCATCATCAGGGCCTGCCGGATTGTGGCTGGCAGAGAGAATCAGGCCACCATAAGCGTTATATTTCCGAATCACACAGGATGCTGCCGGTGTCGACAGAATACCGCCCTGCCCGACCAGCACTTTGCTGAAGCCATTGGCGGCAGCCATTTTCAGAATAGTCTGAATGGCTTCACGGTTATAATAACGTCCATCACCGCCCACTACCAGTGTCTGTCCGGCAAAATCACCAATCGAATCAAATACCGACTGCACGAAATTTTCCAGATAGTGTGCCTGCTGAAATACTTTCACCTTTTTTCGCAATCCCGATGTGCCCGGCCGCTGGCCTTCAAATGGCCGGGTCGATACAGCTTCAATCTGCATGGAAATCCCCCCTTTATGGCTGCGGCATGCTACCGGAATCCGCATCTTAAAACCACATAGCGAACAATGATGCTTGCTGGTAGCATGCGCTTCACATTCCAGCGAGGGTAAAGGAGATAATTATGGTTCCAAGCAACGAGGATCACATAGGTCCGCAAATGGAGCGCAATATCAGTAAGCTGACATCCAACACGGTCGCCATGGTGCTGGCCGGTGGACGAGGCTCACGTTTAAAGGCATTGACCGACTGGCGTGCCAAACCGGCCGTCCCTTTCGGCGGCAAGTTCAGAATCATCGATTTCCCCATGTCCAACTGTATCAATTCAGGCATCCGCCGCATCTCTGTTGTTACCCAGTACAAATCACATTCCCTGCAACGCCATCTGCAACGGGGCTGGAGCTTCATGTCCGGTCAGTTCGGCGAGTTCGTTGAAGTACTGCCGGCCCAGCAACGCCAGGGTGAAGGCTGGTATACGGGCACTGCCGATGCGGTCTACCAGAATCTGGATATTGTCCGTCACTACAATCCTGACTATATCGTTATTCTTGCCGGCGACCATATCTACAAGATGGATTACGGTAAAATGATTGCCGCCCACGTTGCCAAAGGTGCGGATATCACTGTCGGCTGTATCCCGGTACCGCTGGACGAGGCCAAAGCTTTCGGCGTCATGGCCATTAATGATGAATCACGCATAGTTGAATTTGCTGAAAAACCGGAAAACCCCAAAGCCATGCCTGACGATGCTTCACAAGCACTGGCCTCGATGGGTATTTATGTATTTTCGGCCCAATACCTGCGCGACCGCCTGAAGGAGGACGCTGCCGATGAGTCATCCACTCACGATTTCGGTCACGATCTGATCCCGCATGCTATTGAGCATGATAACGCATTTGCCTTTCCGTTCATGGATGCCAACACCAGTGCATCCGGCTACTGGCGCGATGTAGGCACAATCGATGCATACTGGGAAGCCAATATCAATCTGGCTGAAATTTCTCCGGATCTGAATCTGTACGATAAAAACTGGCCGATCTGGACCTATCAGGAGCAATTGCCACCGGCCAAATTCGCCTTTGACGATGATGATCGTCGTGGCATGGCAGTGGATTCGATGATTTCAGGCGGTTGCCTGATCACCGGAGCCACTATTCGTCACTCTGTATTGTTCTCCAATGTTCGCGTCCATTCATATTCCATTGTGCAAGATGCTGTTGTTCTGCCGGATGTGGAAATCAGGCATAACTGCCGCATCAAACGCTGCGTGATTGATAAAGGTGCGATTATCCCGGACGGAACCGATATCGGGTATGATCCTGTTGAAGATGCCAAACGCTTTTATGTGTCTGAAAACGGCATTGTGCTGGTCACGCCGGAAATGCTCGGCCAGAACCTGCACGAAGCCTGATTTAGCCAATCCAAAAAACCAACCACAGAGACATAAAATCACAGG
>JAUZQH010000087.1 GCA_030951065.1 Mariprofundus sp.
GTAGCGAAATACCCATTTTTGTTGCGCTGCAAGGCATTTTGAGCGCAATGTGCTGAATGCACATCAGCGAAAAATAACGTAGCAGCGTGCAAAAATGGCATTTCCCGCAGGGCTGTGACCGAAGGAAATGCCCTTGGTGCGCCCCAAATGAGGCCATTCAGCGTTGCTTGTCGTTTGTTTGGATTCACCAAACTTCACTCCTCGCGCCTTGACTGGCCTCATTTGGGACAGCAGCGCTTCGATTAAACACGTGTGAACAGGCCCTAGTTTCTGAGTTTACGTAAGACGCCATCAAGCTCAGCAGCTTGTGTATAGCGAATGCGCATTTCACCAGAACCATTTTTTCTGCAAATAATCTCCACATGCAAGCCGAGTTTACGGGTCAACTCATCCTGCAAAGCTGCGACATCGGCATCGGCCTCCTGCTTTGTTGTTTCGGATGGCTCTTTCGCCGCTTTTTTTGCCTCCCGTTCCATTTGACGGGCACTCCACCCATGCTCGATACACTGTCGGGCAAGATTCTCGCCAATATGTGCCGGAAGACTTACAAGCGGCCTTGCCTGACCCATACTAAGCTCCCGTTTTTCAATCAATTCTTTAATCGGGTCAGCAAGCTGAAGCAGGCGAATAAGATTGCTCACCTGAACTCGAGACACACCTATTTTCTCCGCGACCTGCTGCTGAGTGCAGCCGAATTCATCCATCATTCGGCGATAAGCCCGTCCTGATTCGATAGCGGTCAAATCATCTCGCTGTTCATTTTCAATAATGGCCAGTTCGAGCGCTTGCAAGTCGTTAACATTCCGAATAACAGCAGGAATTTCTGTCAATCCTGCTGCCTGCGATGCACGCCAGCGTCTCTCCCCGGCAATCAACTCATAACCGTCGCCCCGTGGACGCAGTAACACAGGCATCAAAACACCCTCTCTTCGAATCGAATCCGTCAAGGCCTCCAATTGCTCATTCGAAAAGCGGGTTCTTGGCTGATAACTGTTAGGGCTGATTTTTGATATAGGAATTTGCGTTGTCTGTCGCATCACCTCCGGAGTCGGCGTATCTCCCAACAAAGCATTCAAGCCACGGCCCAGGCCACGATTTTTTGCTACTGCCATAATATCCTCCTTCTGACGGGTCGTAGACATCTCCCCCCCCATTATACCTTTCTTCGATGCATGAACTCCCGGGCGGCCGATAAATATGCCTGCGCCCCTTTGGATCGTACATCGTGATACATCACCGGTATGCCATAACTCGGCGCTTCAGACAGGCGCACGTTTCTCGGTATAATCTGTTCATAAACCTGCGAACCGAAATATGCACGGACATCCTGTTCTACCTGGGCTGACAAATTATTGCGCCGGTCCACCATGGTCAGCAAAATCCCTTCCATCGTCAAATCCGGATTGAGCACACCTCGAACACGCCGGATGGACTCCATCAACTGCGTCAGCCCGTCCATGGCATAGAACTCCGTCTGCAAAGTAACCATTACATAATCCGATGCAGTCAGGGCATTAACAGTCAACAAACTCAATGCCGGGGGGCAGTCAATAAACACATAATCAAATGACTCGCCCTGATACGCTGTAAAAGACTGATGCAGACGCAATTCCCGCCCCATTTCATTGACCAGCTCAACCTCTGCCCCTGACAAATCCACACTGGCCGGCAACAAAAACAATCGGTCAAAATCTGTCGGAACAATGCTTTCAGCCAACGAACTATCCCCCATCAATACATCATAGGTTCCATAATTCACCTGCTTCTGATCTATCCCGAGCCCTGAGGTTGAATTACCCTGAGGATCAAGATCGATCAACAGAACGCGTTGATCCAGTGCTGCCAGAGAAGCTGCAAGATTAATACTCGTTGTCGTTTTACCAACCCCGCCCTTCTGATTAGCTATTGCTGTCACAGGACCAAACCCCTGATGTTTCACGTGAAACCTCCCATTAAGCAATCATCCGTGATGATGATAACAACGAACACATTGAATATTTTCTTCCGAATCATCCAGGCCAACCGTGTATTCACCCGACATTTTCCATCCATCGATTTGAACCGGGCGGTGGGATCTGGGCACAGGTAACACGGCAACAGCCCCGGGGTTTACATGGTGCCCGAACATTCTCAACAGGCTGGCTTCATCAGCCACGGCCCTGGCTACACAAATATTGACACGCAAAGAAGGCAAGGCCGTGATATCCGCATCATACACCTCAGCATTCAACCCCAGCTTTCTGACAACATGCCTGAGAAACTCAGCTCGCTTCTTTCTTCGCTCTACCAACACACCTGTTAATCCCGGTTTTGCAAGAAGCAGTGGAATTCCGGGAACCCCCATACCGCTGCCAACATCCAGCATGCGCCCCTGATCAGGAATCCATCCGGCCATTGCCAGGGATGGCGCTATAAACCGCACATTGAATACATCTGCATCTGAAATCGAGGTCAAATTCAAAGCCTTGCGAAACTTCAACACCTCATGAACATATGCCTTGCATAAATCAGCCTGCATCAGCCTTCCTTAAATAAAGCATCAATGTAGTTAACGAGGCCGGGGTAATGCCTGAAATACGTGATGCCTGCCCCAGTGTTGCCGGCTGCATACTGGCCAACCGCTGCTTACACTCGATACTGAGACCTTTCACCTGAGAATAATCAAACGAGGCGGGAATACATTCTGCCTCCATCTTCCTGAACCTTTCAACCTCACACAACTGTTTGTCCAGATAGCCATCATAGTGAACCAGAGCCAATAAAGACTTCATATCTCTGGTATTAAATTCGCCATCCATATTCAACAATGCCATGGCTTTTATTGCATCGACATCGCTTCGATGAGCATAAGAACTGATATTCATTGCCTGCGCGGGTGCCGGCAATTTCAACTCGGACAGGCGCGCTCTCCACACCTTGCCCGTACCAACAACCGTCTCACGTGCCAATTCAAGGCCGCGATCCAGCTTTGACCGCCTTAATTCAAATGTTCGCTTTCGTTCGTCATCATACAACCCCAGTTGCATTGCCATATGGCCGAGTCTTAAATCAGCGTTATCCTCCCGTAATTGCAGGCGAAACTCTGCCCGGGACGTAAACATGCGATATGGCTCCGTAATACCTTTCGTTACCAGGTCGTCTACCATAACACCCAGATAGGCCTCTGAACGATCCGGCACCCATGACTCCAGACCAATAGCATGGGCTGCCGCATTGATACCTGCTAATAAACCCTGAGCGGCGGCTTCTTCATAACCGGTTGTCCCGTTAATTTGACCCGCATGGAACAGACCATTTATTTTCTTGGTTTCCAATGTTGGTTTCAGCTCTTGCGGATCCACTTAATCATATTCAATGGCATAGCCGGGGCGGATAATGACTGCATTCTCCAGACCATGGATAGATCTTATAAACTTCCACTGCACATCAATAGGCAAGGAGGTAGAAATACCATTAGGATAAACTTCATGATGATCCCGCCCTTCCGGCTCTAAAAAAATCTGGTGACTTGTTTTATCAGAAAAACGAACCACCTTATCTTCAATGCTGGGGCAATAACGGGGCCCCGTACCCGATATTTTCCCTGAATACATCGGAGAACGTGACATATTGGCGCGTATAATATCATGTCCCTCCTCACTCGTTCTGGTGATTGCACAAGGGATTTGATCTTCGGTCACTTTTTCATGCAGGCAGGAAAAGGGTGTCACTTCCGTTTCACCCATCTGCATTTCAAGCACACCCCAGTTGATTGTCTTCTTATCCAGCCGGGGTGGCGTACCTGTTTTTAATCGGCCCAGATTAAATTCACGTTGATACAACTCGTCAGTCAAACCGGACACAGGCGCATCACCGGAACGACCCGCAGGGATAGTTTTTTCACCCACATGAATCAAGCCGCTTAAAAATGTTCCTGTAGTAAGAACCACAGATAACGCCTGGTGTGCTACCCCGAATTCGTCTTTCACACCGATGATGCGTTCACCTTCAAACAACAACTCGGATATTGTACCCTGATGCAGTGATATATTGGCATGGGAATCCAGCAACTGCCGCATGACCATATGATAAATTCTTCTGTCACATTGCGCCCGCGTTGCCTGCACTGCCGGGCCTTTTCTTCGGTTTAAAACCCTGTACTGCAGCGCGGAACGATCTGCTGCAACCCCCATCAAACCAGCCAGGGCATCCACTTCATAGACCAAATGACCTTTGCCAATACCGCCAACCGCCGGATTGCACGACATTTTTGCGATCGTATCCAAATTCTGCGTAATGAGGCGAACGTTCGCGCCACGACTTGCAGCACTCCATGCTGCTTCACAACCGGCGTGGCCTGCTCCCACAACAATAACATCGACAATATCAGGGTGTTTCACGTGAAACCATACTCCACTATTACCCATAATGCGTTCCAGAGGGTAAATATTTTATGAAAATAAAAAGAGAAAGCTACGGCCTGGTTAAACAGCTAGCAAACAAAAAGGGCGGCCAATGGCCGCCCTTTTTAAGTTTACGCAAGATTAACCTCGTGCGATGCGCCGCTTTTCCAATAGATCATGTACGATTGGCGTAAGAATAAGCTCCATGGCTAATGCGAATTTAGAGGCAGGAACCACCAGTGTATTACGACGCGACATGAACGAACCATGCAGCATGGCCTGCAACCAGGGAAAATCAATATCCCATTTTTCAGGCTTACGAATTCTGATAACCATCACACTTTCATCAGGCGTAGGAACATCGCGTGCAATAAACGGATTGGATGTATCTACCAGCGGAACACGCTGGAAATTAATGTCAGTGTTGGTGAACTGCGGCGTAATAAAGTGCACATAATCATGCATACGGGTCAGAATGTTATCGACAACGGCTTCCTGTGAATATCCGCGCATTTCTGTATCACGATGAATTTTCTGAATCCATTCGAGGTTCACTACCGGAACAACACCCAACAGCAAATCAACATACGGACGAACCTCTTCCACACCGCCATGCAAGCCTTCATAAAAAAGCAGGTCTGAACCCTCACCTATTTCACGCCAGTCGGTAAACTTTCCAGCTTCTACACCATAGATCTTGGCTTCTTCGTCATCATGTACATAGGTACGCGCCATTCCACGCCCGGTGCGGCGATATGAATCAAACAGCTCGGCAATTTTATCGAACAGGTTAGCTTCATCAGAAAAATGACTTAAACGCTTTCCAGCCGCTTCAAACTCTTTCGCTTTGGCACGAAACTCCATACGGTCATAACGATGAAAGCAATCACCTTCAATAATTGCCGGCGTTACCTGCTCACGCCTGAAAATATGCTCAAGAGCAATCTTGGCTGTACTCGTACCGGCACCGGAAGAACCGGTAACAGATATAACTGGATATTTAGCTGACATAAAATCTCCCAAAAACCTTTTTAAAACAGGGTATTAGGTGACAAATAGCGCGACCAATCCCCATCCCCTTCACGGATATATCCAAAAGGTTGGCCATTATGCCGCAAACCATACCTACCTTTCAAGGAGGAGATCATCTCAATATGAAGCCTGCATGTTACTTGCCGATACAGAATTCAGAAAAAACACGATCCAGAATATATTCTATATCCCCAATACCCAGGATACTGCCTAGCTGACTCCATGCAGAACGCCATTCCATAGCCGCCAATTCAAGCCGGTCTTCGGAATGAAGCATGCTCAATCCCGCCTGAAGATGCGACAATGTATCCAGCAGAATCGTTCGATGCCGTTCCCGCGTCACCAACAGGCCTTCATCCGCAAGACTCATATCACCCAGTTGATTTGCAAGAACATCGGAAAGTTGTTCCAGACCGGTTTCCTGCTTGATACTCACTGGAATAAAGTGAGATGGAAAAACGGCATCAACAAGGTCTACCTTGTTCATCAGAAAAATATTCGCATTCCTGCTTGTGATCCAGGTATCAGGACGGCTCGCATCGGCAACAAAAATAATCGCGTCGGCCTGCTCGGCTGCCGCCTCTGCACGACGAACCCCTTCCCGCTCTATGGCATCGTCACTTATTCGCAATCCGGCGGTATCCGCAAGACGTACAGGAATACCGTGAACCTCAAAATCGATTTCAAGAACATCACGGGTTGTCCCCGGGATATCACTGACAATGGCACGGTCACGTCCTGCCAGTGTATTTAACAAGCTTGATTTTCCCACGTTGGGAGCGCCAATAATCGCCACAGTAGCGCCTTCAAAAAGCCGTTCGCCCAGCGGCGCTGTTGATAACAGCTTCTCAATAGGTGTTATTACTGTTTTTTGCATATCCTCGGATAATTGTTCAAAAAACAAAGCCGGAATTTCTTCCTCGGGAAAATCGAGACTGGCTTCAACATGCGCCACCAAACCGGTCAGACGTTGCATCAACGTGTCGATATGCTGTCCAAACACACCTTGAAGCTGCCTCAGGGCCTGTTTTCCTGCACGCACAGTTGCAGCATCAATACATGCCGCCACAGCTTCAGCCTGAGATAATTCGATATTTCCATTTTCTACAGCACGGCGGGTAAACTCGCCGGGTTCAGCCGGTCTGCAGCCCAGTTCGTATAATCGCTCCAGCAAAGCACGCAGAAGTACCGGACTGCCATGCCCCTGCAGTTCAATGACATCTTCTCCTGTATAAGAATGAGGCGCAGGGAAAAAGAGCGCCAACCCCTCATCAAGAACATCGCCGGTTTTATCCAGCCAGCGCGTCAATGTGGCGGTTCTCGGAGTAATATCGTCAAGCATCGTCACCTGTTTCACGATACTCAGGGCTTGCGGTCCTGACATACGCACGATTCCGACACCACCACGCCCAACCGGCGTGGCGATGGCCGCTATAGTTGATATAGAGTCTGGCTTCTTAATCGACGTTCAACCGCTTCATGACCAGTCGTTGCTGGAGAATTGAGAGAATATTATTGACGACCCAGTACAGCACCAGCCCCGCCGGGAAAAACAGGAACAATACGGTGAATATCGCCGGTAAAAACTGCATCAGCTTGGCCTGCATGGGATCAGGTGGCTGTGGATTCAGTTTCTGCTGAATATACATGGAAGCCCCCATGATGACCGGTAATACAAAATACGGATCCTGCACGGACAT
>JAUZQH010000088.1 GCA_030951065.1 Mariprofundus sp.
AGGCCGAACTATGTGTGACCCGCATCACTGAGTCAACTCGCCACAATAGATGTGTGTCATTCTGCCACGATATGCAAATACGATAGTCAAAACCTTTTTTTACCACAGAGTACGCAGAGTTACACAGAGGAAAGTCAAAACCATAATAAATAAGCCATGACCTCAGTGGTTTTTCCGGTGCACAATCAGTTTCATACACTATTGATAGATATTTTTGTTTTTACTCTGCGTACTCTGTGGTAAATGCTTTTGACTCTATGTATATATAGATAGAGTCCGCACATGGTGAAACATTTGGACATTGACGATCTGGCTGGCTGGTTTGCGCTCGGGTGCAAACCGCGCGATGAGTGGCGTATTGGCACCGAGCATGAAAAAATAGGCTTCTGCATGGACACGCTCAGACCTGTCCCTTATGACGGCGAACGCAGTATCAACAAGCTGTTAGAGTTACTCATCAGGCGTGACTGGCAGCCCGTATACGAAGACAGCAACCTGATTGCGCTGAAAAAAGCAGGCGCATCAGTGACACTGGAGCCGGGCGGGCAGCTTGAGCTGTCCGGTGCCCCGCTGTCCACCATTCACCAGACCTGTCGTGAAACCACAGACTATCATGCGCTTGTCAGGACGATTTCCGATGAACTCGGCATCGGGTTTCTGGCCCTCGGGTTCCAGCCCAAGTGGCAACAGCATGACATACCGTGGATGCCGAAAGCACGTTATGCAGTCATGCGCGATTACATGCCCCGGGTCGGACAGGGTGGACTGGATATGATGCTGCGCACAGCCACCGTACAGGCCAACCTCGATTTCGGTTCGGAGGCGGACATGGCTGGAAAAATGCGCATCGCCCTCTGCCTGCAACCGCTGGTTACCGCCCTGTATGCGGCCAGCCCGTTCGAACATGGGAAACCCTCAGGCTATCTCTCACGCCGCGCCGCCTGCTGGCTCGATACCGACCCCAAACGCACCGGGGTGCCCGCTTGTGTCTTTGAGGATGATTTCGGCTTTGCATCATATACCGAATGGGCACTGGATGCGCCGATGTACTTTGTTATGCGGGGCGATACATATATAGATTGTGCCGGAGGCAGTTTCAGGGACTTTATGCGGGGCAAACTACCGCAACTGCCCGGTGAATATCCGACCATGGATGATTGGGAGCTGCATATCTCGACGCTGTTTCCCGATGTTCGACTGAAGCAGTATCTGGAAATGCGCGGTGCCGATGCCGGCGGCTGGCCGTGGATTTGTTCGCTGCCGGCATTGTGGAAAGGTTTATTATATAATGAACAGGCAGAAGATGCGGCATGGCATATGATTGCAGACTGGTCACAAGCCGAAGTAGCCGAGCTGCGCAATAACGTGCCGCGCACGGCTCTGCACACACCGTTTCGTGACACCACGGTGCTGAAACTGTGTGAACAGATGCTGGATATCGCCAGTGCAGGGCTGACAGGACTGCATCAACGCAATGAAGCCGGAGAAGATGAAAGCATTTTCCTCGCCCCTGTTATACGCGCCGTTGAATCAGGCCAGACTCAGGCAGACCGCTGGCTTGCCGCCTATCAACATGAGTGGCATCAGAATATCGATCGGATCTTCATCGAGGCCATGCACCCTTAAATCATTCCACCAAGCTGTGAACCAGCCTGGTGGAATGATTTAAGACTTGATGATCTCAAGCGTATTGCCATCGGGATCGCGGCAGAAGATCGCGGCGCGACCGGATTTGCTGGTCGTATAATGAATACGCGCAGCATCGAGCCTCTGTCGAATCGCTTCGAAATCATCCACTTGCAGCGCCACATGATTGTCCCGGCCACCATGTGCCGGTTTTTCACAATCGCCATACGGATTATCCAGCCGCATCAGATGCATCTGCTGCCCACCTTCCAGGCCATACCAGATACCGTCGAAAGACAATAATGGCCGTGCAATACGATGCAGCGCCAGAACACCCTCATAAAACAGGGCAGACCGGTCCAAATCCGCCACAATCAATCCAATATGTGCAATCTTCATGCTCGCCCCCATAACCATGCCGCCCCGCGCACACCGGACGAATCACCGTGTGCCGGTCTTAACAGGCTGGTTCGAATCTCATCTGAAAAAATATATCTGTGCCATAATAGCGGCACACGCGAATATAGCATCTCGATATTGCCCAGCCCTCCGCCGAGCACAATCACATCCGGATCAATGATATTGATCACCGTAGCCAGCGCTCTGGCCAGACGTTCGCAATAGATTTCGAGTGTTTGCAGACAGGCAACATCACCGGCCTGTGCGGCAGATGCAATATCGGCAGCGGTCAGTTTTTTACCGTAATGCCGAAAATGTTCCGCCTGCATGGCCGGGCCGGACAACCATGCTTCGATGCAGCCGTTTCTGCCACAATAACACTCAGGGCCGGGCAGCTCTGAAGGTGCCACTATCGGCAACGGATTATGCCCCCATTCTCCTGCAATAAGGTTGGCACCATCCAGCACCTGTCCATTCACCACCAGCCCCCCACCCACGCCGGTGCCAAGAATCACACCGAAGACCACCGCACTGCCTGCACCTGCACCATCCACCGCTTCCGACAAGGCAAAACAGTTGGCATCGTTACTCAAACGCACTTCCCGTTGTAATGCTTGCTCTATATCTTCCTTGAATGTCCGGCCATTCAGACAGGTGGAATTGCAGTTTTTCATCATCCCGCTTTGACGTGAAATCGCACCCGGCGTGCCTATGCCAATGCTTGCTCTAACGCCCAGTTCTTTCTCTGCCTGCAGCACCATCGCAACGATCAGGTCAATTGTCGCACCGTAATCACCGGCCGGCGTCGGCCTGCGAAAACGCATCACCTCCAGGCCCTGCTCATCCAGTGCAAGCAATTCGGTTTTGCTGCCACCCAAGTCTATACCGATTCTCATGCAGCTTATCATTGTCTGAATCGACCGATACTGCAACAATGCGCGACATGACACGCGCAACGATACTGGACGGCAAAGCATTGGCTGCGCGTATGCGCAAGACACTGGCAGATGAAGTCTCCGAATTAACCGAGAAACACGGGCGGGCGCCCGGACTGGCGGTAATTCTGGTGGGCAATGATCCCGCTTCGCAAGTCTATGTGCGCAACAAGAAGTCGGGGTGTGCGAACATGGGCATTGCATCCTTTGCCCATGATTTACCGGAGGACACCTCACAGCAACATTTGCTGGGTCTGATTTCCGAACTCAATACCGACCCGAAGGTGGATGGTATTCTGGTGCAGTTGCCGGTCCCCGACCACATTAATCCCGACTCGCTGATTGAAGCCATTGATCCGGGCAAGGATGTGGACGGTTTCCACCCCTATAACGTCGGACGACTGGCCGCACGCAAGCCGGCGCTGCGATCCTGTACACCGTATGGCTGCATGAAATTACTGGAGGAAACCGGGCTGGATCTGCATGGCAAGGAATGCGTCATTGTCGGTGCCTCGAATATTGTGGGCCGCCCCATGGCGCTGGAATTATTGCTGGCCGGTGCGACGGTAACGGTGGCGCATAAATTCACCCGTAATTTACAAAGCCATGTCGAACGCGCCGATATTGTGGTGGCGGCGGCAGGTAAACAGGGCCTGATCAAGGGCCAATGGATCAAACCGGGTGCTACCGTGATTGATGTCGGCATTCATCGTCTGGAAAACGGCAAGCTGACCGGCGATGTGGAGTTCGATTCGGCTGCCGAACGGGCGGCATGGATCACCCCCGTACCGGGCGGTGTAGGACCGATGACCATCACCATGCTGCTGGCCAATACCGTGGACGCATTCAAAACCCATGTCGGTGATGCTTGAGCCAATCACGATCCCGACGACAAGAAGGCAATCATGACTGAATTATGCAAAACCCCGCTGTTTGACGAGCATGTGGCG
>JAUZQH010000089.1 GCA_030951065.1 Mariprofundus sp.
GCGCACATTGACCCGGCCAGCATTGCCCAAACGAGCCTCAGCATCGCGAACAAGCGCCATAACCTGCGCATCAGCCAGCACATCCTTGCGCTCCGGCATAACAATATTCCACATTTTCTGAGGAAATAACGTCATATCCGCCGCCATATCGGCCAAAGGTTTTTCCTGTTCGCTCATGGCAGAGAGCAACTGGAGAGCTGTCATCAGACCATCGCCTGTCGTGTTATGGTCAAGAAGAATCATATGGCCGGACTGCTCCCCTCCGAGATTACATCCCCTGGATCGCATCATCTCCAGGACATAACGGTCACCCACTGCAGCGCGGAACATGGCAAGTCCCATGTCCCCCAGATATCGTTCCAGCCCCATATTACTCATGACCGTGGTCACTACACCACCGCCACTCAAAACACCTGCGTCATGCGCATGTTCCGCCAAAATCGCAATCACCCTGTCACCGTCGACAAGCTGACCATTGCTGTCACATGCAATCAGGCGATCCGCATCGCCATCAAGCGCCAAACCAATATCTGCGCCTGATTCAATCACACGCTGAATCATGGATTCCGGATAAGTCGAACCGCATTCCCGGTTGATATTGTAACCATCCGGTTCGTCATGCATGCTGATTACATGACAACCCAGCTCTTGCAGAATACGAGGCGCCACATCATAGGCAGCACCATTGGCGCAATCGACAACAACTTTAAATCCGTCCAGTCGTATTCCGTGTGGCAGCGACCCTTTAAGGAACTCGATATAACGACCACGGGCATCATCAACACGCGCCGCCTTACCAACGTCTAGGGCCGGCGGCAATGGCGGCAATGAATCAATACATGCCTCGATTTCAAGTTCGATTTTATCAGCCAACTTAAAACCGTCAGCTGCAAAAAACTTGATACCATTATCGCCAGCAGGATTATGCGAAGCTGACAGCATAACCCCCGCATCAGCACGCAGGCTGCGTGTCAGATAAGCCACTGCCGGTGTTGGAATCGGCCCAACAAGCAAGACATTCATGCCCTGTGCAGTCAGGCCTGCACACAACGCCGATTCAATCATATAACCGGATAAGCGCGTATCTTTTCCAATCAGGATATGGGGCTGATGTGACAGGTGCCGTGTAAGCACATGTCCGGCGGCCCTGCCAAGAGTCAGTGCAAATTCAGCGGTCATCGGACTTTTATTGACCGTTCCGCGCACACCATCGGTGCCAAAATAGTGTCGTATCATGGTTTCTGTCCCCGCACAGTATTGCTGTGCGGACGCGCTCTTTTCCGCAACAGAACACCCAGCACAACAATATCCACTTTGTTTTTAAAAAGTCTGATTGCCTTGCCCGACGGACTTTCAATGCCCGTTCTGGTTTCAAAGGATCCCTCTTTCAGATCAGGCCGAATGGGCGTCGTATCCACTTCACGCAGTGCTTCCAGCCATACTTCAGGGCCGGTCAGTTCCACCTGTTGCGGTTTAATACTGATGATTTTCACCAACCAGCCCTCAGGCAGTTCAAAATGGGCTTTCACCGGCACTGAACGCTTGACCAGCCTGTCTACCTGTAACTCGAGACGATCCGGTTGAACCTTTTCGATATGCAATCCTACCGGCAGGGATACGGATGACAATTGCGGAGCACGCTCGACGACACCCGGCGTAGTCAGATCAGATGCATCAACAGGTACAGTCAAATCCTGTTGATCCAGATCCTTCAGTCGTGTTTGCAATCCATTGATAGTCAGCCGAACATGATCAGGCAAGTCATTTACAATCACCATATCCGCCGGCAACCCCTGTACCTGTAACGGTACATCCA
The DNA here is from genome assembly GCA_030951065.1 of Mariprofundus sp. Lineage (GTDB taxonomy): Bacteria > Pseudomonadota > Zetaproteobacteria > Mariprofundales > Mariprofundaceae > Mariprofundus. Next base: position 1,817 of record JAUZQH010000089.1, read on the forward strand.
TACTGACAGAGCCTTCTCCCTGACCATGGACCTGTAACCACAGGGCAATAGCGATCAATACGGCCCAGAACTGCAGATTATATTGCCTAAACAGTGTTATATACTGATTCATCCAGCCGCCCCCGGAGCGACAGAGCTACCCTTTTGTGATCCCGCCGTTATAGAGGAAAGGCGCTGCTCAAGCGCCTGATGCAATTCCCGGCTACTCAGGGCATCCCCCATTTGACCATCTTCCACCAGATGCACTTCCCCTGTCTCCTCTGACACAACAATAACCAGCGCATCAGTTTCCTCGGTCAGGCCAACAGCAGCCCGGTGGCGCGTGCCGTAGTTGCCGGGAACAGCATTAGCCTGCGCTAACGGTAACAGCACCCTGGCAGCGACAATTTTTCCACCAGCCATATCAGGGGAAATCACCACAGCGCCATCATGCATAGGTGCATCAGGACAAAACAGTGACTGAATGATGTCCGGTCGTAATGGTGCATCCATTTCCACACCCGAATCAAACAAATGTCTTAAACCGGTATCACGTTCAATCACCAACAGGCCGCCCCAGCCACGGTGAACCAGCGAAAAGGCTGATTCGACCATCTCATCCAGCAACACTTTACCAGGCCCATTCCCGCCTGACAGTGGATTAATTGCCACACGCATCAAAGCACGTCTGATCTCCTGCTGAAACAACACAACCAGAATGACCATAAAGGCCGAGAAGAAATGGCCGAACATCCACTCCACAGTAAACAGGCCGAATACACGCGCCAACTGATAGGTCACCACAACAATTGCCACGCCAATCAACATCTGTACCGCACGGGTCCCCCGGATCAGGCGCAGAAAAAAATAGACCACGACCGCAACGACCGTAATATCTACGATATCTGCAACACCAAACTGCCAGCTACCCATCAGAGTGCTTTACCTCGCATAACATTAATCGAACTCAGGATAATTCTATTACTTCAGCTTGCAAGAGAAAAAGCTGCCGGACCGGTCAGTGCAGATGCAGTCCGAATAGCCCGGCTTTGTAATGCAACATCATGTACACGCAGTATATCGGCGCCATAAGCAACAGCGACAGCGCCAGCCACAGCTGTTTCCAGCTCACGGTCTTCTACGGGGCAACCAGTCAACAGACCAAGAAATGACTTGCGTGACACGCCCAGCAGGATCGGCATATTGAATTTCCCCTTAAAATATCCGATAGAGCGAATCAAGGATACATTATCAGATAAACGCTTGCCAAAACCAATGCCGGGATCCAGCACAATGGATGACAGATGTACACCTGCCTGCAAGCACACCTCTATTCGCTGTTCAAAGAAATTTGATACTTCCTCAATGACATCATGATATTCAGGCTTTAGCTGCATGGTTTCAGGCTTTCCCTGCATATGCATCAGACAAACATCGGCCCCTGTATCTACTGCGACTTGCAAGCTTTCGGCATCTTGCCCGAGAGCGCTGACATCATTGATCAACGTAGCACCGGCATGCATGGCCTGACGCATTACTTCTGCTTTTGTTGTATCCACAGACACAGTGCAACCCAATTGACTCAGTTCCCGAACCACCGGAATCACTCGCGCCAATTCCTCCTGTAATGAGACTGCTGTAGCGCCAGGCCGGGTTGATTCCCCACCAACATCAATAATTGCTGCACCCTGCTTCCACATTTCCAATCCATGGTTCACAGCGGCTTCAACATTCATACCTGCGCTGTCGAGAAAAACACCACCATCCGAAAATGAGTCGGGGGTGCAGTTTAGCACCCCCATGATCCATGCATCGCCATCTTTCAAGCGCTGCCAGCGTGATGCCATCTCAGTTCGCCTTGGCCTCATCTCCGGAAGGTTTATCTGTTTTAGGCTCACTGCCGACATCCACTTTCGCAGAAGGTTCTTCCGGCGGAGTGTGACTTGATCCGGCCGGTTTCTCGTACTCCTTGATCAGCAGAGGCTCCT
>JAUZQH010000009.1 GCA_030951065.1 Mariprofundus sp.
AAAGCCTTTGCCCATACCGCAGCTTATGATGGCGCGATTGCCAATCATTTCTCGGCCCTGAATGCCGACGGTTCCAAACGCGACTTCCCGGATATTTTCACCCGCCAGTTCATCGAGACTGCCGATGAACTGCGTTACGGCGAGAATCCGCACCAGTCCGGAGCTTGTTATGCCGATCCGGAAGATGTCGGCCTGTCACTGGCGGATTGCCCGATATTGCAGGGCAAGGCGATTTCCTACAACAATATTGCCGATTCCGATGCCGCCTTTGCACTGGTGAGGGATCTGAATGACGAGGCCGTGGTGATCGTCAAACATGCCAATCCGTGCGGTGTGGCCATGGGCGGTGGCACGCAGGCCGAAATTTACGAGCGTGCCCGAGCGGCCGATTCAGTATCGGCTTACGGTGGTATTGCCGCCTTCAATCGCGAACTGACCGAAGCCACGGCGAAACTGATTGCCGAAACCTTTATGGAAGTGGTCATTGCGCCCGGTTTTTCCGATGGTGCACGTGCGGTATTGGCTGAACGCAAAAACCTGCGCCTGATGCTGGCTCCTTCGGTTGAGCCGGTGGCCGGCGGGCTCGAATTCAAACGGGTCAACGGTGGTCTGCTGGTGCAGGACCGTGATGCCCATATTCTGAAACGTGATGATTGCAAGGTGATCACAGCCCGTGCTCCGACTGAGCAGGAATGGAGGGATATGCTGTTTGCATGGTCTGTCGCCAAACATGTGAAATCCAATGCGATTGTCTTTGCCAAGGGTGGTACAACACTGGGTGTGGGTGCCGGTCAGATGAACCGTGTCAATTCCACCCGCATTGCCGCCCATCATGGCGGTGAGGCCATCAGGGGTTCAGCCGTGGCTTCCGATGCCTTCTTCCCGTTCCGCGATGGGCTCGATGCCTTGGCTGATGCCGGCGCTACAGCAGTGATTCAGCCGGGCGGATCAATCCGCGATGAAGAAGTGATTGCTGCTGCCGATGAGCATGGCATTGCCATGGTCTTTACCGGCATTCGTCACTTCCGGCATTAATCAGCCTTAAACCCTGGAGTCTCGGACATGGAACAGCTAACAGACGAACACGGCCCTCAACGGGCGGCTGAAAAATCAAAGCGGATTATTATGTTCTGTGATTTGCGCGATTCCACCGAGATTTTGTATCATTTTGAACAGGGAGATTACTGCAATCCGGATGGCAGTGGTTCACCGGAACTGACTTACGATCAGTTTATTTTGGATGTGCATAAAACATCTTACGAATGTCTGTATCTGGGGCACGAAAATACCCATACCGAAATTTATGGCGACGGCTTGATGGCTATTTTCCCGGAAGACAACACCAAATATATCATGGAAAACATCTATCAGCTGACCCGGCGCATGCGTATATATAACGAAGCCACCGGTGCAGGCGTGACCCGGCCCTGTATCGATGTCGGATTCGGCATCACGATCGGGAATATTGCGATGATTTATTATTATCTGGATCAGCGTAATCATCCTATTGGCATGGGCGTGCATGAGGCCGCCCGCATTGAAGGGCGTTCAAAATTCTATGATGCCCGGATTCTGATTTCGGAAAGCTTTTTTCAGGATGCTGAGGCCTTTATCAGGGATGATCCCCGCTTTAACTATCGGTTTATCGACAGGGTGCGATTGAAAAACTTTCATGAGCCGGTCAGCCTGTATGAACTGCTGGTTGATAACGACCCGAGGTTCGAGGCCAAGATCGGTTCAATACCGTATTATTCAGAGGCTTATGCCAACTATTGCAAGGGCGAATGGGGTGCAGCCAAAGAGCTGTTCCTGAAAGTGCATCAGGATTTCGAGCTGGGCACCGGTCTCGTGATGGCCAACCGCTGTGACATGCTCGCCCAGAGTCCGCCGACATCAGACTGGAACGGCGTTTGGAGCATGGCGGATAAATAATTGTTCGTGGGGACTCCCGTGGCAGCCTCACTCAATCGTAGTGCACTGCCAGCCAGACGGTTTTTTGTCCGGGATCTGTCCATAATACCCTGTGTTTGCACAGGGCGGGAATATTGAGATGGTCGCCTGCTTGCAGGCGTGTTTGATCCCCGTTTTCAAATACAATGGTGGCTGCACCCTGCAGGACGATGACCCATTCGTTTCGATTTTGCTCATACCAGCCCGATTCGGGTGACGTATGCCCCTCAGACACAATGCGCTCAATGGTGACATGTTCATTCTGCACCAGCGTATCGAAGCGTTCCTGTTTCAACTGTGCGGGAATATTCTCAAAGATATTGCTTGCTGCCATGCTAATACCCTAACGATCACCGAATGCTGATGTAAATCTTCACGGTGATTATTTTGACTGGACTGGTGAATCCTACAGGACTCTAACGAATGACTGAAAGTGGTCGATCTCACCCTGTCAGCACACCAACTAAGCAGACCGTTTCGGACGTAAAACATCAACAAGCAGCTATGCATCAAAGCTTCCCGAAAATCCTGCCATCAGTTATGACCAGCAGGGAATAGAGTACAATAATTTACACATGTTCGTTATTACATACAATGCAGCCCCTATGAATACGATTGCCAAAAAAATCCGTTTTCTCAGAGAGCAGCAGGGATTGTCGCAGCGGGCGCTGGCCGAGAGTGCCGGCATCAGTGCG
>JAUZQH010000090.1 GCA_030951065.1 Mariprofundus sp.
AGATCCGACAAAATGCTCAATCAACGTGGCTTCAGCACCCTGCTCCAGCATCACTCCGTTCAACACATGGGCAGTATTATTACTCGCATATATCACATACAATGGTTTATCGAGTTTAATATTTTCACCAATACATACACACAGGCCATCTTTGGCCAAAGCAGTATTGGCTGCCAAAACACCATTAAATAACGGCGCTGATTCATCCAGCCTGAACAGACAATGCGCACGTTCATCAGGATCATCAGCCAATAGTTCTGCCAGCGGCAATAATTGTACGCCGTCCGGGATACTGGATTGTTGCGGCTGAAATTCTCCGGCCACAAACACCAGCCGGTAAGCATCCAACCCTTCAATTCCCGGCTTTTCCGATGTGACCGTTTCAGCTGCGGATGGCTTCCACCATGTCTCACCCAATGTAGCTGTCAGGCGTGATATATCTGTATATTTCCAGTCTTCATGATGCCTGTCGGGCAATCCGGCACGGGCAAATATATCAGCAGCCTGTCGGCGCAGAGCCTGCACACTGGCATCACCGGGGAGTGCCGCAATATTCAGAGGTTCGGTATTCATACAGACTTCGCCTGTGCGGATTCAGTGTCGGCAGCTTCTTTTTTCACCCAGTCATAACCGCGAGATTCCAGCTCCAGAGCCAGACTCTTGTCGCCGGACTTGAGAATTTTGCCATCGGCCAGTACATGCACAAAGTCCGGTTCAATGTAGTCCAGCAAGCGCTGGTAATGCGTCACCATGACTATGGACCGGTCTTCACGGCGCAGGGCATTCACGCCCTGGGCGACGATGCGCAGGGCATCAATATCCAGTCCTGAATCAGTCTCATCCAGCAGGGCCAGCGAAGGCTCCAGTACGGCCATCTGAAAAATCTCGTTACGTTTCTTCTCGCCACCGGAAAAGCCTTCATTGACGCCGCGCGACAGAAATGACTGATCCAGCTCCACCAGTTTGGCTTTTTCTCTGATCAGTTGCATAAATTCTATGGCATCCAGTTCCTGTTCACCGTGATGCTTGCGCCTGGCATTGACACCGGCTTTGAGCATATAGGTGTTGTTTACGCCGGGAATCTCAACCGGATACTGGAAGGCAAGAAAGACGCCTTCCCAGGCACGTTCTTCCGGCTTCATGGCCAGCAAATCCTTACCATGATAGGTCACAGAACCAGCTGTCACCTCATATCCATCGCGCCCGGCAATGACATTGGCGAGTGTGGACTTGCCGGAACCATTCGGCCCCATAATGGCATGCACTTCACCGGCGCCAATTGAGAGATTGATCCCATTCAATATTTTCTTGCCCGCTACGGACACATGTAAATTGTCAACTTTTAGCATCATTCAATCCTTTTTTAACCCACTGCGCCTTCAAGGCTGACTTCCATTAATCTGTTTGCTTCCACAGCAAACTCCATCGGCAATTCGTTGAACACATCCTTGCAGAAGCCGTTGACGATCATGTTGACGGCATCCTCTTCGGAAATACCGCGTTGCTGACAGTAAAACAGCTGATCTTCACCGATTTTCGAGGTGGTAGCCTCATGTTCCATGGTGGCAGTCGGATTCTTCACTTCCACATAGGGAAATGTGTGCGCACCGCATGTATCGCCAATCAGTAACGAATCGCACTGGGTATAATTGCGCGCGCCTTCAGCCGATTTGGCGATACGGACCAGTCCGCGATAAGCCTGCTGACCGTGGCCGGCGGCAATGCCCTTGGAGACAATGGTGCTCTTGGTGCGCTTGCCGATATGGATCATCTTGGTACCTGTATCGGCTTCCTGACGCATCTTGGTCAGAGCCACGGAATAAAATTCACCCACCGAATCATCACCGCGCAATACGCAACTCGGATATTTCCAGGTGATCGCACTGCCGGTTTCAACCTGTGTCCAACTCACTTTCGAACGATCACCACGGCAATCGGCCCGCTTGGTGACAAAATTATAGATGCCGCCCTTGCCGTTCTCATCACCAGGATACCAGTTCTGCACGGTGGCATATTTAATCTGCGCATCATCCAGCAAAACCAGTTCCACGACAGCGGCATGCAACTGATTTTCATCACGCTGCGGCGCTGTGCAGCCTTCGAGGTAGGACACAAAAGCGCCTGCATCGGCAATAATCAGGGTGCGTTCGAACTGGCCGGTATTCATGGCGTTAATGCGGAAATACGTGGATAGTTCCATCGGGCAACGCACACCCTTGGGGATATAGACAAACGAACCATCGGTAAATACAGCGGAATTCAATGCGGCATAAAAATTATCCCCGGTAGGCACTACGGTGCCGAGATACTGTTGCACGAGCTCCGGATGTTCACGCACGGCTTCGGAAATCGGACAGAAAATCACGCCAGCCTCTTTCAACTTTCCCTTGAATGTGGTGGCAACCGATACCGAGTCGAATACCGCATCGACCGCCACACCGGCCAGCATCTCCTGCTCGCGCAGCGGAATACCCAGCTTTTCATAGGTTTCCAGCAGTTTGGGATCAACCTCATCCAGGCTCTTGGGGCCATCCTCTTTCGATTTCGGGGCAGAGTAATAGGAAATGGACTGGAAATCGATGGGTTCATAATTTACATGCGCCCAGTGCGGTTCTGTCATGGTTTGCCAGTGGCGAAATGCTTCCAGACGCCAGTTCAGCAACCATTCAGGTTCATCCTTTTTGGCCGAGATATGGCGAATCACATCCTCATTCAGGCCGGGCGGCAGCGTATCCGTCTCAATATCGGTGACAAAGCCGGCTTCATATTCCTGACCGGCAAAGTCTTCCGGCGTAGATTCTACTACGGGTTTCTGTTTCACATCATTCATGATTGCACCTTCGCAATTGAAATACCGCGCTGCAGGCGAAATACAGGCACAAAATCCTGTTCGGTCATATCGGCCAGCGAAATATCCTCAAGCGCCTGACGGACGGCCTGATTGATGCGCTTCCAGTTGTTGCTGGTGGAGCATACATCATGCTGATCGCAGGAGCCGCCGTCATCGAGATTGCACTCCGTCAGGGCAATCGAGCCTTCAAACACCTTGATGATATCACGCACATTGATATCGGTGGCCGCACGGGTCAGACGATATCCCCCATGGGCGCCGCGCACGGAATCGAGCATGCCTTGATGCAACAGCATCTGCAGTATTTTACTAACCGTAGGCATCGGGATATGGGTACTGCCAGCCAGTTCGGCAGCCGAAAAACGTTCCTGCCCGGATGCCGCCATATGCGTCATCAGCAAAATACCGTAATCCGTCAATTTGGTTAATCTGAGCATGGCCACCTCTGGCGATAGTGGTAACAAAAAAGCCACTCCAATCTATAGGCGACCATTCTAGTCCGGTTTACAATCCGGATCAATACGGTACAGATTATGGGTATTCTCTGAAAACAATCCGAATTTGGCTATGAGACAAGTCCGGTGCGCTACTGATGAGGTGTGAATGCTCAGGGTGAGGATTGCCTTTTTAGCAAATTCCCCCTATGGTGTTAGAGCTTGTTTACATTGATTCTGGCTGTAATGATTCATCGGAGGTGCGGTGGAATACAGTTATCTGAATGATATGCTGGTGATGCTGGCTGCAACGGCGTTAGCCGTGGCGCTGTGTCTGCGCATGCAGTTGTCGCCCATTCTGGCCTATCTCGCTGTCGGGGTGATTGTGGGGCCGTTCGGCACTGGCCTGGTCAGCGATGTCGAGCATATCAGGTTATTTGCCGAATTCGGGGTCGTATTCCTGCTGTTCTCCATCGGGCTGGAATTTTCCGTAGCGCTGCTCATACGCATGAAAGCCGCAGTGTTGGGGCTCGGCAGCGCCCAGGTGTGGCTTACTGCGGCAATCACGGCAGCAGTGGCTTTTTTGCTCGGGCTCAGCCCGGAAAGTGCACTGGTTCTGGGTGGGATCATCGCGATGTCATCGACTGCGCTGGTCACCAAACAACTGGCGGATCAGGCGGAGCTTCACACGCGTCACGGTCGCAACAGTCTGGGGATTCTGCTGTTTCAGGATTTGATGGTGGTGCCGTTTCTCATTCTGGTGACCAGCCTGAGCGGTGCAACGACCGATATATCGATGCTGACTGTAGCCATTACCCTGAGCGAAGCTGCACTGGCGCTGCTGGTTATCTTTGCTTTCGGCCGCTGGGTACTCAGGCCGTTATTCAGGGAGGTGGCGCGATTCCGCGCCGCCGAGTTGTTTACATTAACGGTGTTGCTGATCGTGCTCTGCTCGGCATGGGTTACCTACAGTATCGGACTGTCGTTTGAGCTGGGTGCTTTTCTGGCCGGTGTTATGCTCAGCGAGACCGAATTCAAACACCAGGTGGAATCAGAAATTCGTCCGTTCAGGGATCTGTTGCTGGGGTTGTTTTTTATCACCATTGGCATGATGCTGGATACATCCATGCTGCCATCTATCTGGTCGCCGGTGCTGATTCTGCTTGTGGCGCTGATTCTGTTCAAATGCGCCAGCATTGCCCTGTTTTGCCGTCTGGGCGGCTGGAATAGCGCTGTCTCTCTGCGTACCGGGGTGGTTCTGGCGCATGGCGGCGAGTTCGGTTTTGCTATTCTGATCCTGGCCATGGGTGGCGGCATTCTCGGGCCGAATGAGGGGCAGATTGTGCTGGCCGCCATGTTGTTCAGCATGGCTCTGGCACCGATTCTGATCCGCCATAACGGAAAAATCGCAGCATTCCTGCTACCACGGTCTACCCAACAGAGCCGCAAGGAAATCAGTGATCGAATTCTGGCTACATCAAGCACTCTGAATCACCACGTCATCGTCTGCGGTTATGGCCGGGTTGGCAGACATACCATCGAGTTTCTGATCGGTCAGCGTATTCCATGCATGGCGATTGATCTGGAACCGGAACAGGTACAGCGCGGCATGGAAGCAAAACGACCGGTCTCCTACGGTGATGCGGGCAGCCTGTCCTTGCTGCGCGCCTGTGGGCTGGTGCGCGCATCTGCACTGGTCATCAGCATGATCGATTTCAATACGGCCATGAAAATCATTACCAGGGTGCGCTCCGTGGATAGCAAATTACCGATCATTGTCAGAACACGAAAGGAAATGCACCTGTATCAACTCTATCAGGCCGGCGCAACAGAAGTGATTGCGGATACGTTTGGCAGCGATCAGATGATCACAGCCGAGATACTGGCACGATCAGGAATCCGGACTTCCGGGGCTATAGACAGAGACAGGCCGGATGCCTAAGCCTGCAAAAAAAGCAGATACAGATAAGCGGCAAAGCCGCTCAGCAACAATGCGCCTTCGAAGCGATTGACTTTCCCCAGTTTTAAACCGAATGAGACCATAAACAGGGCAATGGTAAAACCCAGCATGATCGGAAAGTCACGTAATAATGCCGGCGCAGCAAATGTACCGGGGTAAATCAGTGCCGGCATAGCCAGCACCGCCAGCAGGTTGAACATGTTCGAACCGATGACATTGCCGATTGCCATATCCGCTTCGCCTTTCAGTGCACTGGTAATTGATGCGACCAGCTCCGGCAGGCTGGTACCAATCGCCACAATGGTTAAGCCGATCACCAGATCACTGACGCCGAGCGCATGAGCGACTTCCACTGCGCCCCATACCACCATGCGGGAACTGGCCATGAGCACCAACAAACCGACCAGGAACCAGAAAACGGATTGTCGCATACTCATTTGATCCGGAATGGATTCCGTGAATTCCTGTACCAGAGGATCATGCCTGTCCTTCAGTCCGATACGGGCAATCCAGATCAGCATGAACACAAGCCCTGCAAGCAGCATCAGTCCATCCATAAAATCCAGTTCACCATCAGACATCAGTGCGAATGCAAACGCAGTCACCAGAAACAGCACCGGCATTTCCCTGCGCAATGTCATGGCTTGCACAGCCAGCGGCATGATTAATGCCGTAAGCCCCAGCACCAGGCCGATATTGGCAATATTGGAGCCCAGTGCATTGCCGATACCGAGATCACGATTGCCATCCAGAGCTGCCATGGCAGCAACAATCATTTCAGGTAGTGAGGTGCCGATGCTGACAATCGTCAATCCGATCACCATCGGCGGCACGCGCAGGTTTCTGGCTACAGACGAAGCCCCGTCGACAAAACGGTCAGCACTCCAGACCAGCAACAGAATGCCGGTCAGAATCGCAGCAACAGGCCATAATATGTCAGGAACCGGCATGGATATGATCTGCCTGGATTAAGCCGGACCGGTCAGGCGCTCCAGCGCTTCTCGGTATTTTTCCGCCGTTCTGTTTTTAATACTGTCCGGCAGTTCAGGTGCGGGCGCTTTTTTATCCCAGTCCTGTGTTTCCAGCCAGTCACGAACAATTTGTTTATCAAAGCTGGGCGGGCTGATGCCGGGCTGATATTCCGATACCGGCCAGAAACGTGAGGAGTCCGGTGTCAGCACTTCATCAATTAAATGGAGCGTATTATCCTTATCAAGGCCGAATTCAAATTTGGTATCGGCAATGATGATACCTTTCTCCAGTGCGAAAGCCGCAGCTTCCTGATACAGAGACAGGCTGATACGGCGAACCTGATCGGCCAGTTCGCTACCGATCAGATCACACATACGCCGGAAATCGATATTTTCATCATGTTCGCCGGCATCGGCTTTGGTCGAGGGGGTAAAAATCGGTTGCGGCAACTTATCGGCCAACCGCAGCCCTGAGGGCAGTTCGATGCCACAGACGGAGCCCTGCTTCTGATATTCTTTCCAGCCGGAGCCGATCAGATAACCACGCACAATGGCTTCAATCGGTAGCGGTTTGAGGCGCTTCACGACAATCGCATGCGATGCCACGCGCCGGCGCTCTTCGGGATCGGGAATGGCCTCTTCCAACGGCATATCGGATACCTGATTGGCTACAATATGGGATAATTTGTTAAACCAGAAAGCGGATACGGCATTCAACACCGCACCCTTGCCGGGAATAGGGGTCGGCAGAATCACATCAAAAGCTGACAGGCGATCGGTGGTGACAATCAGGATATGATCATCATCAATTTCATACATATCGCGTACTTTGCCGCTGTGCAGCAGCTTCAGGCAGCTAATCTCGGCATGCATCATGGGAGAAGACATCGGGGCTCCTTGAATAAACGTAGGCGACGAAAAATGCCCGAAGTGAATTCATCACACAAGCTATGCCCGGTTTCGGATCGATTACATGCAGACGGAAGTCCGGCAATGCGATAGATTTTGCTCCCGATATTCCGTACTACAGCGACGAAAAAGGAATAACAATGCATCTGGATCCCATGATGATGAATGTCACGATTGTATTATCGGTAGCACTGGCTATCGGTTATCTGGCCGTGCGTGTGGGCTTGCCGATTGTCGTGGCCTATATCATTTCCGGCATCATGCTCGGGCCATCGGTTCTGGGCATTATCAATGATCAGGAAACGGTCACCCGCGCGGGTGAAATCGGCGTGGTGATGTTACTGTTTTTTGTGGGCATGGAAGTATCCATTCCCAATTTGATGAAGCGCTGGCGTATCGCCGTGATTGGCACGGCCATCCAGATTGCAATCAGTGTCGTGGTATGTCTGGGGCTGGTATGGGCCTTTCAGCTGCCCGCCAATCTCGGCATTCTTTTCGGCTTTATGGTTTCACTCTCCAGTACAGCGGTGGTGCTCAAGGAATTACAGGATGCCGGTGAAATGGATGCACCATTCGGCCAGAATGCCGTTGGCGTACTGCTGGTGCAGGATATGGCCATTGTACCCATGATGATTATTCTGAGCCTGATCGGGGATAATGAAATCCATGCATCCGAATTACTCAAACAGGTCATCGGTGGTGTGATTTTGCTGTCCATTGCCATTTATCTGATTAAAACGGGCATGTTGCATATCCCTCAGTTCCTCAAGGGGAGTGTGGAAAAGCGGGTGTTACTCGGGCTGCTTCTCTGCCTGTCTGCAGCCACGCTGACATCATGGCTGGGCCTGTCCCCCGGTCTTGGTGCATTTCTGGCCGGTATGGTACTGGCATCAAGTGATCAGTCCGACTGGATCCATGAACATCTGGAGTCGGTATATGTAATTTTCGTGATGATTTTCTTCCTGTCTGTCGGCATGATGGTGGATACGAATTATCTGATGGCTCACCTGCCGCTGGTGATCGGCGCGACCGCAGTGGTGTTTTTGTTTAATGCCGGCGTGAATGTATTTGTGATGCGCGCACTCGGCGAGAGTTGGGGCATGGCCCTGATCACCGGCGGATTGCTGAGTCAGATTGGGGAGTTTTCATTCCTGCTGGCCTCGGTCGGAATGTTTGCCGGCATTCTCAGCCGGGACCTGCACGAGTTGACGGTTATCGTGATTGCCATGACCTTGCTGTTCAGCCCCGTCTGGATGATGATGACCAAATGGCTGGCAAGACAACAGGGGCTGTTGCCCGACAGGCCGGGAATCCAGTGAAAACGGAGTAAGTTACGATGCGTTTATTGCATACCATGATTCGAGTCAGTGATCTGGAAAAATCGATTGATTTCTATACCCGCATTATGGGCATGCGGCTGTTGCGGCGTAAGGACTATCCCGGCGGCAGGTTTACACTGGCTTTTGTCGGTTATGGTGATGAAGCGGATACGGCAGTCATTGAATTAACCTGGAACTGGGACACCACCTCTTATGATCTTGGCAATGCTTTTGGCCATATCGCCATTGCTGTAGATGATATCTATACGGTATGTGACCGTATACGTTGCGATGGTGGTGTTATCAGCCGGGAACCCGGCCCGATGAAACACGGGAATACGGTTATTGCCTTTGTCCGCGATCCCGATGGTTACGCCATTGAATTGATAGAAAAACAGGGATAAAAAAACAAGGGGCCGTTGCCATGGCAACGGCCCCCTGTTTTCCTGCCGGTTTTTTATGCCGGCTGTGAGCGGCAGAAACTATTTCATAAACTGTTTGTCTGGACGGGATTGGATGCCTGTGCTTTCAATGTGCTTAAATAAGCAACGATATCCCGTGCATTTTGTCCGCAGGTATTCTGGTTGGGCATTTTTGTGCGTGCACTCTTGTTGCCTGTCAGTTTTTTGATGGTTTTGCCTGAGTTGCAAATCCATTCGCTCAGTGTCGTTTCATTCCATGTAAAACTGGCCTGGCTCAGCGCACTGCCATATTTATAATTCCGGGATTTGCCGGCCTGTTGGCCGACGATGCCGAACAGTTCCGGGCCGAACTTGGCCTTCTGGTTTGGTTCAAAGCTGTGACACAACTGGCATTTTTGTGCCAGCCCATGACCGCGAACGGGATCGGCAGCCAGCTCTGCAGGCATACTTGCCAGTTTGATTTCAGCCGGGTGTTTGCTTGCGGCGGCTGCATTTTCAACTTTTTCAACTGGCTTCTTCTGCGTCCGGGTTGCCACAGCCTTGCGGGTTGGCTTCTTTGTATTTGATGTCTTTTTCTGCTTGGGCGCAGTCTTCGGCAATATGACCTGAGCGCTGTCTTTCACATCGGAAGAAGCGATATCCATTGTCGTTATACTACGGATCGGAGCTGCTAGCGGGCTATGTCGGGAAAGCGACAGTGTTGCCAGCTTTTCAGCCTTTGCTATTTTTGCAGCCAGCTGCTGCGCAGCCACTTTTTCCAACATGGCCTTTCTGGCCAGATCCTCATGAATCTCGGCCTGAATACGTGCTTTGTGTACCGCCTGCTCTTTTTCAGCAACCTGTTTTTCTGCTTTGGACTGTTCCAGAGCAGCCTGTAACAGTGCTTGCCTGGCGGCAATGGCTCTCTGCTGCATCAGCGCTGCCCAACGGGCTTTGTTTTCAGCCTCTTTTTTGAGCATATCGGATTGTTTCGCCAATCGGGCCATCGATATTTCCACGGCAACTTGTCTGGCTTTTGCGCGTTGTAATGCCTGTTGTGTATCAGTGTTGGCGGCTTCAACAGCCTTGAGGGCCTGATTGGCCTGGTCCATCGCAGTTTCTATCTCGGCAACACTTTTCTCCGCAACAGCTTCGGGTGTATAGCTACGGCGATCATCCGCATTGCCGCAAGCACTCAACAGCACGGTTGTCATAGCAATAAATATCCATGGTGAAATCTTCATAAACAACTCCTGTAAATTTGGCCCGGATTATTCACGAATGATCCGGGCTGATAACAGGGCGCACGATATGCGATGAATCAGGTTTGCCTGTGACGGAGATTACAAAATGGATGAGGCGGAAACGGTCAGGGTGTTTGGCGCAACCGGTTCAGGCAGTCCTGTGCGGCCAGCTTGTAACATTCGGCCAGAGTGGGATAATTAAATACATTGCAGGCCAGATCGTGCACGGTACCGTTGAAATTCATCAGTAATTGACCGGTGTGAATCAGCTCGCTGGCATGTTCACCGACGATATGTGCGCCGATCAGCTGACATGTGTCGGCATCGACGATCAGTTTTACCAAACCATTGCAATCGCCGATAATCTGTCCACGGGCGCTTTCCCTGTAGTAACCGCGCCCGACTACATAGTTGAGCTTCTCACGCCGGGCCTCTTTCTCGGTTTTGCCGACCCATGAAATCTCCGGAATAGCATAAATCGCCATCGGCAGGTGTTTCGCCATAGCCTGAGTTTCCCCGGAAAACGCGTGGAGAACGGCAGTGCGCCCCTGCTCCATGCCGGTCGAGGCCAGTGCGGGCCGGCCGACCAGATCCCCTACGGCATAAATATGCGGTACGCTGGACTGGAAGTGTTGGTTGACAGCGATCCAGCCCTGATCGAGTTCGATGCCGGCATTGGCGGTATGAAGACTTTGTGAATTGGGTTGACGACCCAGTGCATACAGCACTGCATCGGCATAAAGTTTTTTACCCGATTCAAGCAAGGTCAATACGGCATGATCTTCCTTGCGAATAGCGGCCACATGCTCATCCATATGCAGTTGCACACCCATATTTTCAAATGAATCGGCCAGCACCTCGACCACATCCTCACTGAGGTAGGATAGCAGCTGTTTATGCGAATTGACGACACTGACCTCCACACCGAGAGCAGCAAAAATCGATATGAATTCACATCCGATAACACCACCGCCAATAACGACAAGACTTTTCGGCAAACGTTTCAGTTTCAGAATCGAAGTGGAATCAAGCACCGTCTGTTTATCGAAGGGGATATCGGATGGACGGCGCGGCCTGGAGCCTGTAGCCAATACAATAATCCCTGCTGATAAATGCCTGGAGGCACCGCTGGCATCCATGATTTCCAGTGTATGCGCATCGACAAAAGAAGCCTCACCGGGAATCAATGCCACACCTGAGGTGAGTAACCGTTTGAGGATCACTGATTCCTGCTGCGCTATGATATTATTTTTGCGGCGCATGGCCTCGGCCATGATTCTATAGTGTGTTTTGGGACTGGCCTCACGCATGCCGCGATCACTGCTGCGGAATGCCAGAAAGGCTGTTTCGCGTAATGCCTTGCTGGGGATCGTACCTGTCTGCAAACCTACCCCGCCAATACCGGGTTTGCGTTCGATAATCGCCGCCTTCTTGCCCATTCGGGCAGCCTGCCATGCAGCATGCTGCCCGGCAGGCCCGGAACCCACGATCAGAATATCATAATCCATGGATTTCAACGGCCCTTAGTTGATGGGCTGAAATTCAGATGGATCCTGTTCAGCCATGTGTTCGTAGGTGGACCAGCGCAAATCAACTGATTCCTGGGCCAGCTTCATCAGTCGTTTAGCCTCTTCCGGATGACTGCGCTGCAGCAGTTTGTAACGCATTTCGGTATAGGCGTAATCCTTCACCTTCATGGTCGGCGTCGGGGAATCAAGTACGAACGGTTTTTTGCCGGCCCGGCGCAGTTCCGGATTATAGCGGATCAATGGCCAGTAACCGGACGCCACTGCCATATCCTGCTGATGCAGGCCCTGCGTCATGTCGATACCGTGTGCGATGCAATGACTGTAGGCCAGAATAATTGACGGGCCGGGATAATCTTCAGCTTCTCGCATGGCCAGCAATGTCTGCTGTGGATTGGCGCCCATGGCGACACGGGCGACGTAGACATTACCGTAGGAAATCGCCTGCAGGGCCAGGTCCTTTTTGCCAACAGCCTTGCCTGCGGAAGCAAATTTCGCAGTGGCGCCAATCGGTGTGGATTTCGAGGCCTGACCGCCGGTATTCGAATATACCTCGGTATCCAGCACCAATACATTGATGTTGCGACCCGAAGCCAGTGCATGGTCCAGCCCTGCAGAACCGATATCATAAGCCCATCCATCACCGCCAATAAGCCAGACACTGCGGCGTACCAGATGGTTGACGACCGAGAGCAGATTTTTGGCGCGCGGATCATCCATGCCTTCCAGTACCAGCTTAAGTTTTTCTACCCGCTGGCGCTGTTGTGTGACTTCATAACCGATGCTCTGGTCAGCATGAATCAATTCATCAACAAAATAGCTGTCAAGTTGATCGCGTAATTTGTCCACTTCGTGCATGGCCATTTTCATATGGTGATCGGCAGCGATACGCATGCCCAGGCCAAATTCGGCATTATCCTCAAATAACGAATTGGACCAGGCCGGTCCACGCCCGTCTTTGTTCACTGTCCACGGGGTGGCGGGCAGATTGCCACCATAAATGGAGGAACAGCCGGTGGCATTGGCGACCAGCAGACGTGGACCGAACAACTGGGTCAGCAGGCGCACATAAGGTGTTTCGCCACAGCCGGCACAGGCACCGGAGAATTCAAACAACGGTTCGAGAAACTGGGTACCGCGTACCGATGAATAATCGATGGTGGCACGATCATTGACCGGAATGGTTTCGAAGAAATCGATGTCCTTGCAGCCCTGCTCCATCAAAGGTGCTTTCGCTGTCATATTGATCGCTTTCCTTGTTTTGGTCGGATCGTTCAGATCATACGCCGGACATGCATTCACACACATTTCACAGCCGGTGCAATCCTCCAGATAAATCTCCAGCGTGTAACGCGTTTCCGGAAACCCGCGAGCGGAAACAGGTGCCGACGGGAAGCCGTCATGGGCATCTTCCAGATGGTCTTCGTGGTAAAATTTGGCGCGAATCACGCTGTGCGGACAGACAAACGAGCAGTTGCCGCACTGGATACAGACATCCGGCTCCCACAGCGGCACGAAATCGGCGATATTGCGCTTCTCCCACTGCGCTGTGCCGGACGGGTAGGTTCCATCCACCGGAATTTTCGAAACGGGCAAATCGTCTCCCTTACCGGCCAGCATCGGGGCAGTAACCTCCTGTACGAAATCAGGAGCGCGCACCGGTACCATCAGATCCATCGCACGATGGCTGGTAATAGTGGCGGGAATTTTCACCTGATACATGTGATCCAGCGCCGCATCCACGGCCTTGAAATTTTGCTGCACGACATCCATGCCCTTGCGGGCATAGGTTTTCTCAATTGCCTTCTTGATCTGGGCAATGGCTTCATCGCGCGGCAATACACCGGACAGGGCAAAGAAACAGGTTTGCATAATGGTGTTGATACGTCGGCCCATGCCGGTGTTACGGGCGACGGTGGAGGCATCAATGACATAAAAATCGATGTTTCTGTCGATCATGGTCTGCTGCACCGGTTTGGGCAGCTCATCCCAGATCTGATCCACCGGTGTCGGGGTGTTGAGCAGGAACACGGCATTCTGTGCCGCCTTGTCCAGCATTTCGACCTGGGTAATGAAGGTCGCTTTGTGGCAGGCAATGAAGTTGGCTGAATCAATCAGATAGGGCGCACGAATCGGATCGGGGCCGAAACGCAGGTGGGACACAGTTTGCGAACCGGCTTTCTTGGAATCATAAACAAAATAACCCTGACAGTGCAGCGGCGTATTCTCGCCAATAATCTTGATACTGTTTTTGTTGGCAGATACGGTGCCGTCAGAACCCAGTCCGAAGAACAGGGCACGGGTTACACTGTCCGGCTCGATGATAAAGCCGGGGTCCACATCGATACTGGTGAAGGTGACATCATCATTGATGCCGACCGTGAAATTGTTTTTCGGCGCATCTTTGGCCAGTTCATCGAATACCGCCTTGGCCATGGCCGGGGTGAATTCTTTGGAGGAAAGGCCATAACGGCCGCCAATCACACGCGGCAGCCCGGCCAGCTCTCCCAGCATGACCGATTCGGATAACGATGCCAGCACATCCTGATACAGCGGTTCGCCACGCGCCCCGAGTTCCTTGGTGCGATCCAGTACGGCGATTTTCTTCACGCTCTTCGGCAGAGCCGCCATCAAATGCTCGCGACTGAACGGGCGGAACAGGCGAACTGTCACCACGCCGAGTTTGGCACCCTGCGCATTCAATACCTTAATCGTTTCCTGCACCGTCTCACTTCCGGAACCCATGATAATAATCACCTGTTCGGCATCTTCAGCGCCGAAATAGTCGAACAGGTGATACTGGCGACCGGTTAAACCCGCCAGCTGATCCATGCTGTCCTGCACAATACCGGGCACGGCATCATAAAACCGGTTGGCGCTCTCGCGACCCTGAAAATAGACATCCGGGTTCTGGGCCGTGCCGCGAATAAACGGGTTATCCGGGTTCAGGGCCCGGTTGCGATGGGCATAAATGAGTTCTACATCAATCATGGCACGAATCTGATCATCGGAAATCAGCTCAACCTTGTTGATTTCATGCGAAGTACGGAAACCATCGAAGAAATTCATGAACGGGATACGTGATTTCAGGGTGGCGGCATGGGCAATCAGAGCCGCATCATGAGCTTCCTGCACCGAGCTTGATGCGAGCATGGCAAATCCGGTCGAGCGGGCCGCCATCACATCCTGATGGTCACCGAAAATGGATAATGCCTGTGTGGCCAGTGAACGGGCGGCAATATGGAATACGGTGGAGGTTAGTTCACCGGCGATCTTGTACATATTCGGAATCATCAGCAGCAGGCCCTGTGATGAGGTGAATGTGGTGGTCAATGCACCGGTTTGCAATGCGCCGTGAGCCGTACCGGCGGCGCCGCCTTCGGATTGCATCTCGAACACATCGGGCACCTGCCCCCAAACATTCTCCTGCCCCTGCGCCGACCATTCATCGCACAGTTCAGCCATCGAAGATGAGGGAGTGATCGGATAAATCGAACAGATTTCACTGACCCGATAAGCGATATGGGCGACACCTGTGCCACCGTCAAAGGTAATCTGTTTGGCTGTATTTTTATCCGTCATGTTTCGTATCCTTTTATATCAAAACACCAGTCAAAATCATTTTACCGCAGAGTACGCAGAGTAAAGTCAACGACATAATAAAGGATAGAATTATTGCTGTGCCTGCAATTTGTTGTAACAGTCAGTTGCGTGCGTTGAACAATGCAAACTATCCAGATTTTGCTTTTTTGTTTTACTCTGCGTAACTCTGCGTCCTCTGCGGTGCAAAAATTTGATTTTAATCACGTTATTCCTTGACCATCTCAATCGCGTGGCAGGGGCATTGTTCAAAGCAGACTGCGCAGCCGGTGCATTTGTCGTAGTCGTACAGATAGCGTTTGCCCTTGCCGAGTTTGATAATGGCATCTTCAGGGCATGAGCCGTAGCAACCATCGCACTCGAAACAGTTACCGCAGGACAGGCAGCGCCTGGCTTCAAACAAGGCTTCTTTCTCACTGTAACCCTGCAGAATCTCTTCAAAGCCGCCGAGTCTTTCTGCCGGGGATATTTCACCCTGTTTGCGTTTCGGTGCTTCGGTGCTGTACCACAGTTGCAACTTGTCATGTTCAACAATGGGATGTTTGGCGGGTGGCTGGTAGATATTGCCTCTCAACCATGCATCAATATAACGCGCTGCCTTTTTGCCATGGCCGGTTGCAATGGTCACCGAACGCTCGCTGGGCACCATGTCACCGCCGGCAAAGATGCCATCGGCACCCGTCATCATATTGGGCCCGACAATGACCGTTCCATCACGATTGAATTCAATGCCTTCTACATTTTTCAAAAAGCCGGTATCGGTATCCTGACCCACGGCCATGATCAGCGCATCGGTCTCCAGTGTTTCGGTTTCACCTGTTGGCTGCGGACGACCGTTTTCATCCAGCTCCATGACCTCGACAGTCATGGTGGTGCAATCGATCTCCTTGATCGTGCGCAGCCAGTTGATCTTCACACCCTCTTCAATCGCCTCATCAGCCTCAAAATCATGGGCCGGCATACTCTTGCGGTCGCGGCGGTAGATGATAACCGCTTCCTCCGCACCGAGCCGCTTGGCAGTGCGTGCTGCATCCATGGCGGTATTGCCGCCGCCATAAACGGCCACCCTGCGGCCCAGCTGTAAATCTTCTCCATTTTCCACGCTTTTCAAAAAGCTGACCGCATCCAGCATTTTGCGCGCATCGCGGCTGGGGATGTCGATGTTCTTGCTCAGGTGTGCGCCGACTGCGATGAATACAGCATCGAAATTGCCTTCAACCCTCTCCTTTTCGATATCATCCACGCGATAATCCAGGGTGATCTTGGCACCCATATCAATCACGCGCTGAATTTCATGATTGAGCTCCTTGCGCGGCATGCGATAAGCCGGAATGCCGAAATGAATCATGCCTCCGGCGACGGGCCCGGCCTCGAGAATTTCCACTTCATGACCAAAACGTATCAAATGATATGCGGCCGACAGCCCGCTCGGGCCGGCACCGACAATCAGTACGCGTTTGCCGCCCGGTTTCGGCGTGAATTCAGGTTTCCAGCCTTTTTCCATGGCCAGATCACCGAGAAAGCGTTCGACAGCATGGATACTGACTTCCTGATCGGTGTAGGCACGATTACAGGCAGTTTCGCAAGGGTGGTAACAGACGCGTCCGTGAATAGCCGGAAACGGGTTGTTCTCCAGCAGCTTCTGCCACGCTGCCTCATATTCGCCGTTCTGAGCCAGGTCCAGCCAGCCCTGAATGTCTTCACCGGCAGGACAGGCATGATTGCAGGGTGGCAGGAAATCCATGTACACCGGTTTTTGCATGCGGTGCGCTCCGGTGCCGATACCATGCTGGGTCAGATCCAGATTCCCGGTCATGTACTTTTTTGAAGTCTTTGATGTCATTGGCTCACGCTCACTGTGATAAAAAGTTCGTGCGAAAAACGTACTATAATCCAAATGACCGTGAATGAGTATAAAGTTATCAGGGTTATTTCACTGCGTTAAGCAAGCGCTGAATTGATCAACGCTTGCTCCCGTTTATCTTCGGGCTCAGACGGGTGAGACCTTTTGTGATGTGCAGTGCCAGTCATCGAAAAGTGCGCCCGGAATTTACGGGCAAACGTGGCTATTTGCTTATTCGGGTGATTTTTGACCCTTCAAACGTGAGATTATACATCAATCCCTTGTTGGAGAAGATGAACCCGATGATCGGGTCTTTCAGTGTATTGGTATCAATGTCACCGCCAACACCAATCGTGATCAGTGCGACGCTGCCATCCACACCGGCCTTCCAGCCGTCACTGGATTTAAAGCCCCTGAGCGCATCCCGGGTCATAAACATGATAATCTGGGATTTCATCTGGGCACCTATCTGGAAACCAATCGAGGCTGCAGCCGTATTGTAGTAGCCTGTGGTTTTACCATGCTCCAACATG
>JAUZQH010000091.1 GCA_030951065.1 Mariprofundus sp.
AGTATCTGGGCCAGCAGACCGGAGATCAGATAAGCCAGCACAGATGCAATACCGAGGCGTAAACGAAACAGCATCAGTAGCGAACACAGCAGTGCAATCACCAGTCCGTCGCCGAGGCCGGTGACGGTGCCGAAAAAGAGATCGCCCAGTGGCGTATGGGCATCGTTAATCAAGCGGAACAGGGTGTGTGTAGCAGTATCATTTTGCATCAGCGCCACACTACGCAGCAATGGGACGGGTTTCTACTGGTTGCGATTTCTATGGAAATGGTCAGGGTGCGCATCTCCTGAAGGGATATTTCATTCCCTTCGTCTGCCCGGTCAGTCACTGATGTCCGGCGATTCGGAAACTAAAACAGCACCCATCATTTCAGTGAGTCTTTGTGTGAACAGGCCATGTTCGGGTGCAACTGGAATATAAATAAATGAAATTCGATCAACTCGGCTTATCAGCCGAACTCCTGCGCGCGGTCAATGATCAGGGATATACAAGCCCGACACCGGTACAGGAAAAATCCATCCCGGTAGTACTGGAAGGCCACGATATTCTGGCCGGAGCCCAGACCGGCACCGGCAAGACAGCCGGTTTTACGCTGCCGATGCTGCATTTGATGCAGAAAAACCATGTCGAGCGCCACCATCAACGCCCGGTGCGGGCGCTGGTATTGACGCCGACGCGTGAGCTGGCGGCGCAGATTGGTGAAAGCGTTTCGACTTACGGTAAATACCTGCCGTTACGCTCCACCGTGGTATTCGGCGGTGTGGGCATCAACCCGCAGATTGAAAAATTGAAACGTGGCGTCGATATCCTGGTGGCTACGCCGGGGCGTTTGCTGGATCTGGCCAACCAGCGCAAGGTGGATCTGTCCAAAATTGAATTTTTCGTGCTCGATGAAGCCGATCGCATGCTTGATATGGGCTTTATTCACGATATTCGCCGTGTCTTGAAATTGCTGCCACGGCAACGCCAGAACCTGTTGTTTTCGGCTACGTTTTCAAAAGAGATCAAACAACTGGCCGGTGGCTTTCTGAACTCGCCGGTCTTTGTCGAGGTGGCGCGTAACGAAGCCACCCATCAGGTCACGCAGGTCGTTCACCCGGTCAGTAAATCGAAGAAGCGGGCATTGTTATCGCATCTGATTTCAGACGGCGAATGGCAGCAGGTGCTGGTATTTACCAAAACCAAACATGGTGCGAACCGTTTAACCAAGCAGCTGGAATCCGACGGTATTCAGGCTGCCGCTATTCATGGTAACAAGAGCCAGACGGCGCGCACCAAAGCGTTGGCGAGCTTCAAGAAAGGCGGTATCCGCGTGCTGGTCGCTACTGATATCGCGGCGCGCGGTCTGGATATCGACCAACTGCCGCATGTGGTCAATTTTGAGTTGCCGCATGTCGCTGAAGATTACATCCACCGCATTGGCCGAACCGGCCGGGCCGGGCGTACGGGTAAAGCGCTGTCTCTGGTTTGCGGAGAAGAAGATAAATTACTGCGTGGTATCGAGCGCTTAATGAAAAAGTCGATTCCATCAGCATTGATTGCAGGTTTTGAACCGCGACCGGAAGATGAACTGCAGGCGCAGCCCGAACAGCAGCGCGGCAGACCCGAACACCGCCGGCACAACCCGCATTCGCCACGCAAACCGCGCAGCGCTCGCGGCAGACGTCCCGGCAGGCGTGAAAGGGAAGCCAGAAAGGCTTCATGAACAAACAGGTGGTGGTCGGCGTATGTCATGGCCCGCGTTGCAGGGATTACGGTGGTCTGACGCTGGCTGAGCAGTTGAAATATCAGGGTATGGCAGTTGAGGCGCTGGATTGCCAGAGCCTGTGCACGTATTCTCCGATTGTCCGCTTACATGATCGCGTTATCCATCGTGCTACAGATGAGCGGGTAACGGGTGTAGTCGTTGGAGGTGGGGGATGCTACTAACGACTATTCACAATTGTCTTGACATCCCCCCCCCGCAATAATCATGCCAAGTCTGGGAGAGAGAGGGCTAAACATGAGACATATCAAATGCATTATATTGTTATCATCATTACTGATGTCGGGTTCTGCGATAGCTGCGGATGTAATGCAGGCGGATGTATCTGCCAATGAGGTGATTCATGAGCAGCAGGTTCAGCAGCAGCTGACCCAATTGCAACAGGCACGCGATGCCGCGTTTCTGAAGCAACTGGAAGCTGAAGCGAAGCTCATGGAGCTGCAGTCAGCAACCGGGCCAACAACGAGCACGGTTCCGGCAGTACCGTAGGAACAATCATACCATAATCTGATCTAACCCGGTTATTCCATATTGATTTTCAAGCCGATTAATTTCGGAGAGGGGAAAACCATGCCTCGCATAGCTGCAAGTATCTTGTTTGTGTTGATCACCCTGTTCTCCGGCACGTCATTTTCTGCTGTGGATATGAGCCAGAGTCGAGGTGATGTGCTCTCGTATGTCGGCTCGTTTAACGAGGGAATTCCGATTGCAGTTGCTCCCGGCCGGGCCGGCATGCAACCGTCGCTGACCTTGCAATATTCTTCGGCAGCCGGAAACGGTCTGTACGGTTACGGCTGGAACCTGGACATCGCGCGCATTGAACGTGACAGCAGGAAAGGCGCACCGAAATATGATAGCAGTGACACTTATCTGCTGGTTATGAAGGGAGCCCGGCAGGCCCTGATACCGGTAGGTGGCAACGAATACCGTGTAGCCAACGAATCTGCTTTTCTGAAGATTACCCGTACCGTTTCAGGCTGGGAGATTCGCGACCGGAAACGTACGATCTACACCCTTGCCGCCCCCTGGCCGATGACAGGTCTGAAACAGTTCAGCTGGAGTCTGAGCCGTGTGGTGGATGTGAACGGCAACAACATGGATTACAGCTATGCCGACGGGAGTCTGGGGCACCGTTTAACCCGTATCACGTACGGCGTAAATAATCGGGTGACGTTTCAGTATGAAGCACGCCCTGATCGGATCATGAGTTACAGATCGGGTTTGCGCAGTGATATCAAGTTACGTCTGAGTGCAGTGCACTCCTATGCCGGCAATCGCCTGGCATCGCATATCGGTTTCAGTTACCAGCCGCCGCTAATACATGACAATCGTAGTCTGTTGAGCCAGGCGACCGTGTTTGATGTGGATGGCATCCTGCCATTACGCAGCTCACAGTTTTCCTATACCCTGCAAAACCAGTCTGTCGCGGATGGCTCGTGGGATGTATTGCCAACGTTCAGAAAGAAAACGAGCAATCGCAACTGGCTAAAATCCAACAGTGTTCTTGTTGATGTAAACGGGGATGGTATTGAGGAAAGCGCGGCAGGAAAGCTCTGGCGCAGTGGCAAGAATTCGTTTAAGCCTCCGTTTATACTGCCGGATGCCGGCATCAGCCATTACAGTTATGTCCGGAGAAGCAGGACTTATATAGTGCAACGCCTGTCGGATGTACCGAGGGGATTTCAGGATAAGGTGACGACCCATTATCGCGAACGTGCGATTGTGGATATGAACGGCGACGGTTATCTGGACTGGGTATTTCGCGATGCCGCAGGCGTGTGGCGCATGTATTATCATAACGGCAAGGCGCTCAACAGCAGCTACGAAGCATGGGCTGATCCGTCCGGAAGTGCCGAGCTGCATGCCCTGTATGATGTTAATGCTGACGGTTTGCCGGATTTGCTTTATCTCGGCGCTGCCACGCCGAGCACCTATGGTGCTTACTGGACGGTCTACCTTAACACCGGCACTGCCTTTGCGGCACAGGGCTACAGGGTATATCTGGCCCAATGGCCGATTTCCGACTATTCGCCAAGGACGATACTTCAGCCACGATCTTTTATGAGTGATACGGTACCTGCCATTCTGATGCATCAGGCATGGGATTCAAAACCGCTCATGACCTCGGTGACCGATCAGGCCAGTGGTCTGAGCAAGACTGTTACATATGCATTGCAGCAAGGCATTACCAATGCCCCCTCGTTAAAGCTATGGGTCGTGAAACGCATCCGCACCAGCGCCCGGAATGTAGAAGCACGTTCCTCGGTTTATACCTATCGCGGTGGTTTATTCATCGCCAGCAAGATGGAGTTTCGCGGCTTCGCCACAGCGACTCAGAAAGACGAGCAGACAGGCATACTGACGACCACAACCTATGCGCAGGATCTGATTTTTCAGGGGCGTCCGACCCGCGTTGAAACCAGCCTTCACGGTGTAACGCTGTCGAGCATATCGACCAGCTGGGCAGCCCGCGCATACAATGCAGGAAAACGCCACTTTGCCTATCCGGCATCCGTACATCGGCTGAGTTACGATCTGAATGGCGTGCTGCTGAAGGATTCAACGGCTACTTCCACCTACGATAATTTCGGACACGTGCTGACTTCGGCAACAGTCGGCACGGACGGATTCCAAAATCGATCTTTAACACTTACAGCGGTACGGACAGTTGCGCGGCCACTGCAACCACGGTGACCCGCAAACACCGGGTGAAAAACGGTATTCCGGCCAGTGTGCTGAACAGTGCAACCTACAATCGATATATGACTATTTATCTGCATCCTTTAACAACAACGGGTGTCACTGCAGATGTCCGGCTTGCCAATATACGCCTGAACAGGGCCGCCGTGCACTACATCAATGCGGTGACCATCCGCAACTGGGGCTACCACCTGGAAAGTTATCAGGTCACGGTATCCGATCCGAGCGGTGCTTGTTGGAAGGTGCGGCATTTGCTGGAAGCGCAGGTGACGGCAACCACGCCGGCAGGCTCCAGCACACGCATTTCCAGCTTCGCCTATAATGGCAAGGGTCAGCTGCTCTCGGAAACTATCGAGCCGGGCAGTAATATCTGGCAGAAAACGACCTATGCCTACGATGTTTTCGGCAATCGCACCAGAACCACCGTGACCGGTGTCGGTATTGCTGCACGCACCACCACTGTCGCTTATGACGGCAATGGTCAATTCCCGGTATCGACAACCAATGCGCTGAATCATAAGGAAACATACACATGGGATGCCCGCTTCGGCGTCAAAACCAGTCTGACCGGTCCGAACGGACTGAAAGCGACATGGCAGTATGACGGTTTCGGCAGAAAGATTCGTGAAGATCGGGCCGATGCTACGTTTACCCGGATAAGTTACGAAGACCTGATCACGACACCTGCCCTGACATGGCCGGGCAAGGTGACGACCACAGCCAGCGGCAGCAATCCGGATATTACCATGTCCGATGCCTATGGCCGTGTACGTGTATACTATGTTGATCGGGATATGAACGGCACATGGTTGATCAAACGCACGGATTATAATCGTTTGGGTCAGGTATCGCGTCAGTCGCTGCCCTACAGGTATGGAGGCACGCCGTTGTGGAGCACATATACATATGATGCACTGGGTCGTGTGCTGACTGCCACCAGTCCCGGGGGTGATGTGGCAAGAAGCAGCTATCAGGGCCTGAGCGTTTCCACCACCAATGCCAAAGGCCAACGCACCATCACGGAGAAAAACAGCCAGGGTAAGGTGATCAGGGTAACCGATGCTGCCGGTGGTGTGATGACCTATACTTATGGCGGTTTCGGTCATCTGGGTCGTACACAGGATGCCAGCGGCAATATCACCCGCATGGGTTACGATACCCGTGGCCGCAAGAAGTGGATGCAGGATCCTGATATGGGCTACTGGAGCTATGATTACGATGCTCTGGGTAATCTGACTCGACAGATTGATGCCAAGGGACAGGTCACGACGATGACCTATGACAAGCTGAGCCGCATGAGATCGCGCAGCGAACCCGAAGGCATCAGCCGCTGGTATTACGACACCAAGTGGGTCGGAGCCCTGTCCGGCGAAACTTCGCCCGGTGCCGGTAAATCGTATGTGTACGACAGGTTCGGGCGGGTGGTGTCTTCCACCACAACCATCAACGGGCAGTCCTATGTGGTGGATACGTCCTATGATCGTTTCGGTCGCGTCAGTACGGTGAGCTATCCGCTGAGTCAGTCATGGAATCGTTTAACCGTCCGTCGCAACTACAATAATTTTAACCACCTGCAATCGCTGAGCAACGATGCAACGCATGCACTGATCTGGCAGGCCAATGCCGTGGATGAACTGGGCCGCATCACGCAGGAGACCTTCGGCAATCAGGTGGTGACCGATCATATCTATAACCCCTTGCGCGGTACGCTCAAGCAGATCAAAAGCCGCAACGCAGCCGGTCGTACCGTGCAGTCGAATCTTTATGTCTATGATGTGCTGGGTAACATGCAGCGCCGGGTTGATTTTATCAACCGGGTGGACGAATCGTTCACTTATGACAATCTCAACCGTCTGACAGGTGCGAGCTGGACACCGGGTGCGAGTTTGACAGCTCCGGCAGGATATACGGCCAGAACATACCGTTATGATGCCATCGGCAATATCACTTACAAATCCGATGTAGGTGCCTATAGCTACCATCCGTATCACCCGCATGCTGTACAAAGCGCAGGCGGCAACAGCTATGTTTACGATGCCAATGGCAATATGGCCAGAGGAGCAGGGCGAACGCTGCACTGGACCAGCTTCAATAAACCGTCGGGTATCTGGACGGCAACCGGGTATACGGGTTTTACTTACGATGCCGGCCACAACCGCATCAGCAAAACCACACCCACCACTGAAACACATTATATCGGCAAACTGTTCGAGCGACAGGTGATGAATGGTATCACCAGGGATGTGAACTACATCTATGCAGGCTCCAGACTGATCAGCCAGGTGGAAGAAGTCAGTGGCATGACCACGGTCAAATACATCCACAGCGATCATCTGGGCAGTATCAGCATGATTACCGATGCCAACGGAACGGTATTGGAACGCCTGAGCTTCGATGCCTTCGGCAAACCGAGGAACGCCAACGGCACGGATGCGGCAACGCCGGTTACATCGAACCGGACCACACGCGGATATACCGGCCACGAGATGGATGCATCGACCGGGCTGATCAATATGAATGCACGGCTGTATGATCCGGTGTTGGGAAGGTTTATCTCGGCGGATACGATTATTACCGATCCATTGCTGATGCAGGATTTCAATCGATATAGCTATGTGTTGAACAACCCCCTAGCATATACCGACCCTTCGGGGCATAGCTGGTGGACGAGTTTTCGGAATAGCGTTCTTGTACCATTGGCACGACAAATGGTTACAACTGTTGTTGCTGGAACGCTTATGTTTTTTGGTGTTGATCCCGTGACGGCATACGGGATTGGCGGTTTTACATCCAGTCTGGCATTTGGAGGCAACGGAGAAGAAAATATTATTTCTGGTATTACGTCCGCTGCGTCATACGGGCTAGGGAATCCAGAAATGAGTCTAGCAAGCAGGTATCTATTGCTGGTGGGTGTTCTCGATTTCAATTTGGGAGCTAAAAGGCTTTTTTCAGGCAATGGTTCTCCGACTGTGAGCGGTCAAATCATAAGCGGAGCCAGTACAGCTACAGGCAGTGGATTCCAGACTGCGGCATTTGCTAGATTGGTGAGTGATGAAGGTCAAATTCCGAAGAAACATCTGTCATTATGGGAAGCTAATAGGCATTATAGAAATGGAGGAGGAAGTCCTATAACAATTGATGCCTCTGAATTGACTGTTAAAAGAATCACCTCATGGCGAAATGGTGAAGCACTAGGGCGCGTACAAGGCGTAGATTTTTTAGTGCATGGCACTATTACGCTGAAAATGGATTCGATCGGAAACCTCTATCTTAAGGAAGGTCTATACAACTTCGATATTAAGCCGTGGAATAACAACTTTATTCGGAATATTGAAACTATAGGTGCCCACACTCTTGCAGGGCCAGGCGATCCATTCATGATCTACTACGAGGGTTCCCCGAATGTTTTGCCTTAGAATTATACTCAGTTCTTTATTACTTTTTTCTTGCGGACCAGGGTTTTCGGATTTCGTTGCTGATTTAGGAAACTCATATTATTTCGCAGATACAAATGCTCTTGATAAAATAATTTATTATGAAAATAATGACAAGGCCTCAACTGTTATAGGAAACTTGGTAGTCAGCTATAATCGCAAAGGAAACTTTATTGTGGCGCTGAGGCAACCAGAAAGGAAACATCATAAACAAGTCGCGATTGAAAAAATGTTTGAGCGAAAATGTGAATATTGGATTATTGATACGGGTAACAGGAGAATATTAGGCCCATTGGCAAAGGATGAGTATTTTGACAAGATTAAGATCATTGGCATTCCAGAGAATGCCTTGGAAACCCCAGCATCTTCAGGGGTTCCCATGTTTTGTTTTAAGGGTGAGGCGAATTCAGCTCGCAAGTAAGGCGAATTCAACTCGCAAGTGCACCACTGGCTGTAAGGGTGATTTCATTTAAAAAAACTTCTCCGTAGCGAGATAGTTTGACTTCACCGACACCGCAAAATTCTGGGGACATAAACTTAATTATTGATAAAGTGGGTTGAAGGATTAAATCTTCTACGATGGCAAGAATGGCAAGGGTAGTTGTACCGGGGATACCGCATCATGTGACGCAGCGAGGCGTTCGCAGAATGGAAACGTTCTTTGATGACGAGGATTATGAAGTCTATATGTCATTGATGCGCCAGTGGTGTTTGTCCGCTGGTGTCGAGGTTTGGGGCTATTGTTTGATGCCAAACCATGTTCACCTGATTGCAGTGCCGGAGAGTGAAGAGAGTCTGGCTCGCGGCATTGGCGAAGCGCATCGCCGGTATACACGGCATATCAACTTCAAAAAAGGTTGGAAAGGTTATTTGTGGCAAGGTCGTTTTGCTTCATTTCCGATGGACGAAGACTACCTGCTTGCTGCGTGCCGATATGTAGAATTGAACCCTGTACGGGCAAAGCTTGCAACCAGGCCGGAAGATTATCGCTGGAGCAGCGCGCGGGCGCATTTGAATGGGAGAGATGACGAACTGGTGAAAGTTCAGCCGCTGCTGGATAGGGTGAGTCATTGGGGCGAATTGTTGGCTAGCGGCGACCAGGCATTGTTTGATGAAATGAGGATGCATGAGCGGTCAGGCAGGCCGCTTGGTAAAGAAGGCTTCGTTGAGGAGGTATCTTCAATATTGGGTAGGGATCTGGCCAGAAAAAAACCTGGGCCAAAGCGAAATGAAGATAATTAAGTTTATGTCCCCGGAATTGGTGAATGATGAGAATGGAAAACTTAGCAAAGGAACTGTTAAAGATGTACAAAAACTTGATGGGCTAAAACCCGAGTTTAAGGCAAAGGTTGATCAAGTTTTCGATGAGCTTACAGACAAAGGGTATAATTTGCGTGTAATATGGGGGCGTAGAACATTAAATGAAAATAACGCACTAGTTGCAAAGGGGATGGCTTCGAGACGCAGTCTACATTTAAAAGGCTTAGCCGTTGATTTTGTAGAGCGTTCTATAGGGTATAATAATGCGGATCATCCAGAATATAACGCTGCTGTTCAACAGGCAGCTGAACATGCAGGGGTGCGATGGGGCGGAAGCTTTAAATCCAGATGGGATCCAAACCATATTCAAGCGAGGTAGTGCTATGAAGAAAATAATTATATTACTAATCCTTGCCGGTTTTTCGTCTAATTGTGTAGCCCAAGATTCTGATCCGGTTATCAGTTCAAATGTTTGGTTGGTGAAAACACAAGGGACTTGGGTCAATGGTAAAGAGTATGGTTATTATCGGATTGTTGTTTCTAGAATAGTGGGTGATCATGGTGGTGACAGCACGACATTGGAAATTTTAAAAGTAGTGGATGATTCTTTAAAAGTAATAAAGCAAATACGCATACCTTCACCTGGATATAAAGGATATGTGAACAACATTTCTTTTTTACAACTTGATGATAAAAGTCAAATAATTTGTCTGGAT
>JAUZQH010000092.1 GCA_030951065.1 Mariprofundus sp.
AATGTGGAACGGCGTTTTGCTGAACATCAGGCAGGCAAAGGTGCAAAATATCTGCGCGGCAAAGGTCCCCTGAACCTGGTTTATCAGAAGAAGGTTGGCACCCGTTCTGAAGCGCTCAAGGCAGAAATCGCCATAAAAAACATGCCCAAGAGCGACAAGGAAAAAATAATCGGCAAAGCCGGCTGATCTGTGTTTAAGGAGATGCTGATTAAAGGCATCCTGCCTGTAATCAGCTCGCAAATGCAAAAATGCGATTTTGTATTTGCTTACAAATCAAGCACTTGCGTGTTTGATTTGTAAGCCCGTCCGTGAGCTGCACGGATACTCTGCCTTTTTCAGAGTATCCTTAATCCTTCTCTTCTGCGTCTTTACTATCGCTTTCTTCATCATCTCCGGTAACACCATCATAGATAGCACCTCCCACCTTGAAAGGCACCTTGACCACCTCGATACCGACATCCACAGCAGTGCCAACGGCTGCACCAACAAGGCAGCCATTCAGCCCAAACATCAGAGTACATAACAATATAATTTTTTTCATGGAAACCTCATTAATAATGGCGCGAAACACTAGGGTCTGTTTACACAAAATCCAGCTGTTACACATGGCCTTTATGTGAATAAACCCACTGGCATCACATCAAAAACTCCATTCGGCTTCGCTGTAAATCCGGTCATTGGAGGCAAACGGGCCGAAAAAACCGCCGCTTCCACTAATGATATCCGCCCCCATCGTGCCAATCAGATTATCACTGAATTCATAACTGACTTTGGGACGCACAAGCAAGCCGCCATCATCAAGATCAGCCAGCAGTAAAACCTCCGGTTTCAGTTTCTCATTCATGAAATCAGTCGCGATGCGCAGCGTAGCGAAGTTCGGAGTAGTAATGATCGTTGTATCCACAATCGGCTCATTCAGAATCTGGCGTCCGAAGAGTTGCACGCTGATCAACCAGTTCGACCATGTGTAATCCACTGCAATGGCGGCATTCAGCGTGGTGCGACGAACCACAGAATCCACCCATGTGAGAGAGGTCGTATTGATGCCTTCGCCAAAGTTCACTGCTACTTCGCCGCGTACGACAAAAGCACCGAAGGCATTGGAAAAGGAACCGCCTGCCGTATGCATGCGCAAATGCCGGAACTGAACAGACAGGGTTGTACCGGATAATTGTTTGAACACGTTGGGGAAATCATTCCAGCCGTAATAATAATTCAGTGATAAATCCCAGCCGGCCACATTGGCACGCCAGGCAAGGCCCAGTTCGGTATTATTCAGTGACCAGTTGGGCTGCTCCGGTGCCAGCGTTGCTACAGTGATGCCGGGTACAGCCGTACCAAAACCAAATCCCCAGCGTGAACCGACTGGCGCAAAGCTGGCCGGTCTCGCATCGGGAATGGCTACAAATTCAAATTCGTGCTCTGTACCACCGATATCGGCATAATAATTCAATCGTGCAGACCACAGACCGATACGCGAATCGAGAAAATCATCCAGAATAAATTCTCGCAAATCGAGCGGATTCACAATGTCGAGCATGCGGATGCCGTCGGTCTTGCCCCAGACAATCTGCTGCTGGCCGATACGCAAATCGTAATCATCAGCGCCGTACAGCAAATAGGCTTCCTTGCTCTCGATATAGGTGCGGTAATGCTGTTTGATTCCGGCTGTCAGGTCTGTGGTATTGGTGGCATTCACATCCATGGCAGCGTCATACCAGGCCAGCGCTCTGCCCCGGAATTCCCAACCCGAACCCAGCACGGCTTCCGGTTTCAGATCGAGCCGGTTCTGGATTTTATCAAAGCGTTTATCGCCGCTGACAAACCAGGCTGTTTCATTTTTCACTGCACCATGCAGGGTCCATTCCACCGCATCAACATCCGTGCCGGCAAGAAACAGCAAAGCGCACAAGCAGATCAGACGCTTCATCTGTTCAGGCCTTTCTGGCCTTGAGCAGAACCGGGAACAGATAACAGCTGGCCAGGTAGCAGATGGCCATGGATCCCGCCACCAGTACGCCCAGTTTTACCTGCGGGTAGAGATGCGCTGTGAGCAGAACCAGAAAACCGCCGATCACGACCAGCGCATTGAACAGCAGCGCCCTGCCGGTATCATCATTGGACGCGACAACAATTGCCTCATGATCGAGACCCTGCTGTTCATAATAACGGTAGCGATAAAGATAGTGGATGGCGAAATCCACGCCGATTCCGAGCGCCATCGCGCCGGTGATAGCTGTTCCGATTTCCAGCGGCAGTCCGACCAGACCCATAATGCCGTAGATGACAGCCACTGAAATTGATACCGGCAACAGGGCCAGTGCAGCATCACCAAATCGGCGGAACATGGCCAGACAGAGCAGAAAGATGAAGACCAGCGCCAGCAGCAATGACTGAATCTGACCGGTAATGATCAGATCGGAAAAACGGAAGGTGGTATACGCCGTGCCGGCAAATTCCATCGTCGCGTTCGGAAACCACTCCTGCTGGTGCGATTCGAGCAGATGCACCAGATGTTCGGCATCGGCGCTGCTGTCACTCTTTAACTGGATACGTATATGTGCCTGGCTGTAATCGGAGGTGATGAATGAATCGAAATCATCGGGTGCGCCGGAAAAGGAATAAAGCAGCAGATATTGCGCAGCCAGATCGGAGCTGGCCGGGGTAACGCGCCAGGACTGCTTGCCCTCATGCATCACCTTGTTCATTTCGGACAGGAACTCGGCAATCGAGGATGAGTCCCCCACCACGGCTTCGGTTTCCGCCATCGCCTGCAACTTGCTCATACCGGCCAGGAATGACGGGGACAACACACCATCCTGCACGCCGGTATCGAGCATGATATCAAGGCTGTTGGTGCCGGCAAAATGGGCATTCAGCGTCGTATCTGCCAGACGGATCGGATCGGAGGGGCGAAATTCCGAGACCAGCGAAGAATTCACCTGTAGCTGTGACAACCCATAGCCGGAACTCAGCATCATAATCACGAAAATCGCTATAATACGCTTGGGCTGTTCTACCACAACGCGGGACATCCAGTTCAGATAGCCGCTGAAAGCCAGCTTTTTCTGCACTTTTTCCCGGTGCGGCAAGACCGCCTCAATGGCCGGAATAAACAGAATCGTAATGATAAATGCATAGATAATACCGACCGCCGCGAACACACCAAAATAGCGCATCGGCAGCAAGTCGGAAGTTAACATGGCCAGAAAACCGGCTGCCGTGGTCAGTGTCGTCATCAGAATGGGCGACCACATGCCGCTCATGCCGGCGATGATGGCATGCTGTTTACTTTCCACCTGACCGCGCCCGGCCTCCACACGAATATGGGTCAGCAGATGCACAGAATCGGCAATGCCGACAGCCAGAATCAGAATCGGAAGCAGCGTCGTCACTGTATAGATCGGGATTCCGGCTGCCGCCATCGTACCGAGCATCCACAACTCGGACAGAATCACCACAGCCAGCGGAATCAGCACACCGCGAATGTTGCGGAAGGCAACAAATAACAGCAATGCCAGCAGCGCCAGAATCATCGGCTGCATCTGCTGCATATCCTGCGGCATATAAGCGCCGAATACGCCTTCGATAATCGGCCGGCCGGTAATCAGAATTTTTTCCGGCCCGCCGCGCGCTTCTATCTCGCTTACTTTATCTTTGATCAACTGATAAATTTCGTGGTAGTGGCCGATGTAGCTCGGGTCAGGGCGCACGACAATCAAGGTGCCCCTGCCATCCTCACTGACAATGGAGCCCATATAAATACCGTTATCGGCCAACCGCTGGCGTAAATGGTTGATCGATGCAGGCGTGCTCAGCGGCTGTTGCATAAAATGCTCAACCTCCATGCCATCAGGCGTGCCGCGTATATCCTTGATGGTCGATAAACTCATCAGATCCGACAATGCCAGCGTTCGGAACTGTTTGTGCATCTGCAACCAGCCGGTGAGTTCATCAACCAGCTTCAGCGTATGCGGATTATAAATGCCATCCGGGCTTTGGTCGTTGGTAATGCCGATCACCACCATATCGGCGGATGAAAAGATCTTTTCCAGCTTCTTCTTGTTGACGTAAGCATCCATGCTGTGCGGCAGCATATTCTCGATATTGGTTTCCATCTTGATTTTCGGCAGCTGCACAACAAAGACGCCAGTAATCACAGCCAGCACAATCAACACCGGCCAGGCACGATGAACAATGAATGAGAAAAGATTTTGCATGGTTTTTTATCCTTTTTTATGAGTCTTGAGAGTCAAAAACTTTGCACCGCAGTCAGGTAATTACATTATAATCACGCAAACGAAACCATTTGCGTGAATAGATAAAGCGGAGTACAGGTTCCGGTGACAGACTGGTCACATCCCCTGTCATGTTTTTTCTGTAAAATGCCCTGCATGTGGCATTCTGCCAAACCGTTTTTTGCATCTGTTGTCGCATATTTGCAATATATTCGGCCTGAAGTCCGGGTTTGGCATCAATGGCCTTGATGGCCTTATCCTGTTTGATGGCGCAAATCGCCTGGATGATATAATCGGTCATGGCCTCCATATACAACAGTTGCGAACTGTGGCCCGAGCCGGTGTTGGGACCGTTGACCTTGAAATAGTTCGGATAACCCGAAACCGTGATGCCCTTATAAGAGGCAATCCCCGCTTCCCATTCAGCGTTCAGATTGCGACCGCCCAGGCCATAGACCTGAAACGAAAGCGCCTTTTTCATATTGGAATAGGCATAAAATCCCGTCGCATAGACAATGATATCCAGGGGGATGTCTTTACCGTCCCTGGTCCGGATCCCGGTCGGCGTGATGCATGCGATGCCGCTGATATCCACATCCACATTGTCCCGGGCCAGAGCCGGGAGAAAGGCATTGGTCGGGATGACGCGCCTGCTGCCCATTTCATAATCCGGCAACATAAACCGGCGCAATTTTTCGTCGCCAATATATGTTTCCAGATTCTTTTTCAGCGACTGGCGATACAGACTTTTTATGAACTTGCTCAGTGGTGCGGTTAATGCATAGTGACGAAAGGCAACAAAGCGCACTTCATGGTATGCAAAAATGAGGAAACGGATAAGCTGGCGTATGCCCGGCAGGTTTCTGATACTGCGCTCTACAGCGCCATACTGCCGGTCTCCACGCGGAATAATCCATTCGGCCTCACGCATAAATAACGTTAGCTGGTCCACCTTGCCGGCAATGGTTTGTACGACCTGCACCCCTGAACATCCCGAGCCGATCACTCCGACGCGTTTTCCCTCATAAGACACGCTGTGATCCCACTGTGCAGTGTGAAATTTCGCGCCCTGAAATGTTTCCGCGCCTTGAATCTCAGGAATATGCGGATTCGCCAATACGCCGCTGGTGTCAATAATAAAGCGGGCGCTATAACGCTCGCCCGATTCGGTTTCCACATGCCACACACACGGCGCTTCGTCATAAGTCAGCCGGGTGACGCTCTGCTTTGTTCTGGTGTGTTTTTTTATATTAAACTTATCGATAATATAGTTGGTATAGTCGAGCAATTCGCTTTGCGGGGCATATGTTTTCCTGAATTTATAAGGAATAAAGGAAATGGAATACAGGGCGGTTGGAATATCCACCTCGGCGCCGGGGTAGGCGTTATCCCGCCATGTGCCGCCCGGTTCATCCCCCCGCTCCAACAGGATGAAATCATGACAATTCTGTTTTTGCAAACGTATCGCCGCCAGCAGGCCTGAGAACCCTGTGCCTATGATCACAGTCTCAAAATACTGACTCATTTCCGATAACCGCGCTTGAGCATGCGTTCGGAGAATTTCCGATCCGACAAGCCGGTATTATAATGTTGATCTGAAAACACCATCTCGGTTTTATGACCGGTCTGGCTATTCTCCATGACTACCTTTGTCGCCGTCCAGATGCCCTGAATCTGCTTCACTTCACCGGTATGGAAATGCTTCAACTCCTGACCCTTTCGATCCCAGTAATCAATGCGGATGGCCAGGTCGATATCCTTGCGTATATAGTTCACTGTTTTCGAGTAACCCAGATTCTTTTTCAAATCGTCCGTTTTGGGTACGCCCTGCACCACCCAGCAATCGTGCCCGTCCACTACTTCGGAACCGGTCAGCGTCCAGTTGTAATCCTCCA
This sequence comes from Mariprofundus sp., assembly GCA_030951065.1. Taxonomy (GTDB): domain Bacteria; phylum Pseudomonadota; class Zetaproteobacteria; order Mariprofundales; family Mariprofundaceae; genus Mariprofundus. The sequence goes on from JAUZQH010000092.1 coordinate 6,134, forward strand.
GTTCCGGCGTCTGTTTGATATCTTCAAAGGTAAAATCGGTACCCATGAAATAGTCCCCCCGATCAGAGGATGAAATCCGGCGTACCTTCTTCAGAGCCGGCAAATAGAGCCACTGGTCATCATCGCGAGCCGTGCCATCATAGTCATAGGTCAGCAGCGCAGTATCACGGATATTGGCAGGCTTGAGGAAATAGGAGATCGACTTGCTGTCCTTGCCATAGTCCTTGCGGAAGGCAATGATAAATCGTTCTCGCACTCCGCCCCTGCGATCAATCAGTTTCTGATAGATCTTCTGGGTCAGGTCGTCGCCGTCATCGCGGTTATCCACCCGTTGCATGATCTGAACTCCCGTCAACGCTTCGCCGTAGGATAAGACCGACGTCATACCGGTAATGATCGACAACGCGAATACAATCAATGCAATTTTCTGTAATTTCATATCATTCTCCTTCATTCAGAATCTTTTCTTACCGCAAAGGGCGCAAAGACAGTCAACAGCTATTTATGCTGTTATTTTCCTTGGCTATACTTTGTGTCCTTTGCGGTTCATGCTGAGGTTCCGGCTTTCAGCCCGGCATAAAGCAGACTCAACACACTATCCAGTTCTCTTTCCAGCTGCTTCAGCGGCGCATCCATGCACAGGGGCATGTTATATTTGGAAGTAGCATTATATATATCAGCCGCCACCGATGCCGCATTGCAAACACGGAATTCACCGCCGTCGATACCGGTCGATATGATATCCCTGATTACCTCACTGCCCCTGTCTTCAAAATACTGCAACACGTCCCGGTGTTTATCGGCAATCAACTGCACCAGTTCATACATATGCGGGGTTTCCGATACAAAACAATGCAGATAGCGCAAACGTGCCAGACAATAATCCCGCAATGCCTGCATAGCTGCATCTGCCTGTGCTGCCGCCCGTTCACCGGCCTCGGCTTTTTCGCTCATACAAACCCGTGCACCTTCAACAGCAATATCTTCCTTGTTTTTATAAAAGCGGTAGAGGTTACCGACGCTCATATCGCAATCGGCAGCAATTTCTGCCATGGTGGTCTTGCCATAACCATAACGTGAAAAGCGCTTGATGGCAGCAGCAACGATGGTTTCTTTGTCCGATGTTGGCATGGCCTAATCATGCGGGATGAATAATGAACAACAAGCAATAATATTCATTATTCATTCTGTCTATGCTCTCTACGCGAATATGCTGCCGTATTGCCGGCGCAATTCGCGGCGCAGAATTTTGCCGACATTGGTTTTCGGTAACGAATCAACAAATACGATATGTTTTGGACATTTATAGCCGGTCATATTTTCGTGGCAGTACGCCTGCAGCTCTTCTTTGCTCAGCGTTTGATCTGCCTTGACCACAATTGCTACCACCGCCTCGCCGCAGTTGGGATCAGCCACCCCGATCACGCCTGCTTCCAGCACCTTGGGATGCGCGGCTATCACAGCCTCAATTTCATTGGGGTAAACATTAAAACCTGACATAAGAATCATGTCCTTGAGTCGGTCAACAATATAGACAAACCCTTTATCATCCATTCGCGCCACATCGCCGGTATGCAGCCAGCCACCATCCGTCAGCGTTTTTTTCGTATCACCATCATGTTGCCAGTAACCCCGCATCACCTGCGGTCCTTTCACCCATAACTCACCCGTTTCACCGATTGCCTTTTCCTTACCGTTCTTGCTGCGAATGGATACATCGGTGGATGGAAGCGGCAAACCGATCGCGCCTGTATATGCCGGAATGTTTACCGGATTGATACATACCGCCGGAGATGTTTCAGTCAAGCCGTAGGCTTCGATCAGGGTATTGCCGGTCACCTGCTTCCACTGCTCAGCAACACTGCGCTGCACGGCCATACCACCGCCCAGCGTGAATTTCAGGGATGAAAAATCGAGCTGCTCAAACCCCGGCGTATGCAGCAGCGCATTGAACAGGGTATTGATGCCGACAAATATCGAAAAATGTTCCTGGCGCAGCGTTTTGACAAATGCGGGGAAATCCCTCGGGTTGGTGATCAACACACTCCTGGCACCGATCTTCATTGCAAACAGGGCGTTGGCTGTCAGGGCAAAGATATGATACAGCGGCAGCGCCGTGATGCTGACTTCTTCCCCGTCTTTCAGACTATCTCTGCTCCAGACATAGGCCTGTAACAGATTAGATACCATATTTCTATGGGTCAGGATCGCACCTTTGGAAACCCCTGTGGTACCGCCGGTATACTGTAAGAAAGCAATATCATCGAGGCTCTGTTCCACCCTGCCAAAGGTGAGTTCCGCACCGGCGGCAAGCGCATCATGCAAATGAACAGCGTCCGGTATTACAAAATCCGGCACCATTTTTTTCACGTACTTGATCACCCCATTGACGATAAATGAGGCGGGAAAGCCGAACAAATCACCAACCTGGGTGATGATGACATGGCGAATGGAGGTCTTGTCCACCACCTCGGCCAGCGTATGGGCAAAATTCTCCAGTACTATAATGGCAACCGCACCGGAATCATTAAGCTGATATTCCAGTTCGCGGGCTGTGTAGAGCGGATTGACGTTCACCACGATCAAACCTGCCCGCAGAGCGGCAAACAGGGCAACCGGATACTGCAACACATTGGGCATCATAATGGCGATGCGATCACCTTTTTTCAGGGCCCGCTCGCCTGTCAAATACGCAGCAAAATGGCGGGTCAGGCGATCCACATCATCAAAGCTCAGATCATGGCCGAAATTCGAATAGGCAGGTCGGTCGCGAAAGCGCTCCACGCTCTGCTCGAACAGATCTGTAATAGAGCTGTAAATACTCGCATCCACCGTTTCGGGCACACCGGGCGAATAAGACTTCAACCATATTTTATCCATTACCCCTCCCTGCCGTTCATCTGTAACAGCGCGGCATGGAATCGCCGCACAATCTCACCGGCCGGTTCCACCTGATGGATACCCGCCACGCTCTTGCCTGCCTGCCAGAATTCCCGCTCGCCGTCCTCATTCAATGAAGCATGGCGTAACTGAAAGGCCGAACGAAGCGTGTACAACATACGCAGCCAGTGTTTGCTTTTGTTGCCTCGCAGCATCCGCCTTGCCAGCGGCCCGGCTTTCAGACCCATAGCAGCCACATGCGGCGTATTAATCAGGGAGACAGGCACGCCGGTGATACGTTCACTCAATACAATATCCTGCTCCTGAGCCTCAATAATGGCCTGTTTGTAAGGTGCTGCCGCCCGACACTCGTCGGTAGCGATAAAACGTGTCCCTGACTGACATCCGGCATAGCCCATTCGCATCGCTTCAACAAACTGCTTTTCATCGCCGATCCCACCGGCACATATCAGGGGCAGATTCAGATCACCCAGTTCATCAAGCAACTGCTCAGCAGAGAGGCGACCTGCATGACCGCCTGCCCGGTTATTGACGGCAATCAAACCATCCACACCGGCATCCAGCGCTTTCATCGCCCACTTCCGCTCAGTCGCATCGTGATAAACGATACCGCCATATTCGGCCACCCGATCCACCACCCAGCGCGGGTTACCCAGCGATGTGATAAAAAAACGAATCCCTTCCTCCAGGGCAATATTCACCCATTCCTGCATGCGCTCCTGATAACGCCGTGATGACTTTTCAATCAGGGCATTCATGCCGACAGGGCTGGAGGTTTGCTGCCGGATCAGACGCAAGCCCTGGCGAAAATCATGACCGTATACAAACGTGAGTGACACCGGCTGCACGACGCCCAGCCCGCCCGCTCTGGAAACCGCTGCCACCAGCTCGGGATTGGAGCATGGGTACATCGGCCCGCAAATCAGCGGCACCTCCACATGAGCCTGTCTGGTAAATGGTGTTTCAAAGCGTACAGCATTCATCAAAGTGTATCCTTCGGCCTGAGTTGCCAGTGAACGTTCAGGCGAGCCACTACATCTCCAGCTGCATCACTGATTTCCGCATATACGATGTGGGTTACGGGTTCTGCTGTAATCATTGCGGGAGAATCAGCCCGTCCTATGGCCAAAAGCCTGCCGCGTGCTTTTTTCAGATATTCGATTTCCAGTCGAATCACGATGGCTTTTACATTGTCCGGCAGCATTGAAAGCATGGCCAAACCACTAGCCAGCTCACCCAGATTTGCCAGCGCGATGGCATGGATGGAGTGCAGGTGATTCCTCAAAGCATGCCGATCCCGCAATTCTATGCATACATAACCACGTTCGAGTCGTAACACCAACGGCCGAATGGAGCCGGAGTATGGCACCATATAACCCAGCATCAGACTGTAGAGCCTGCGACCGAAAGCCGTTTTTCCCCATCGCTGCCACAGGTTCAACACCCGCCCTTCAACACTGTCTGTCATCACACATCCTGCTGCCACCACACCAAATCGCTACGATTTTCACAGTATAGCAGAGAGGCTCAACTTTGTTGTCCGTTATGCAAAATATTCCCGTCTGGAAACTTAAACAGGGCCTGCAGCACTGGTCAGCACCTGATCTTGTTTCGTATGCCACGAGCAACATTGCGCCCCTGCAATGTTGTGTATGCGAAGTCAAAATAACGCGTTACCTGAACGGGCTGCTTTTTGCCAGAGTGGCAATACATCAGCCCCCGGCGTAACCAAAAGCGACCGGCTGCGTGTGCAGTCGGTCGCTTGGTTGCAGAAGATAAATCAGTGAACGTGCTTTTTAGCTTTCCTGAGTTTGGCTTCGGCTTCAGCCTTGCGTCCGGCCGAATATACCGGACGATTGGCAACAGCCGGCAGATCAATCACTTTTTGCAGATAGGGGATGGCTTTTTTGTACTCATGCTGTTCCAACCAGTAGTCACCCATAAAATAATTGGCATCCATATCATCCGGGGCAACAGCGAGTGCTTTGGTCAGATATTCCAGCGCTTTATCATCATCGCCAAAACCGATAAAACCGCCGGGTACCATATAATAGAAACTACCTAGCGTGGTATAAACAGAACCGTGCATGGCAGTAGCATCGATCTTTTCTGCTGCCAGCAACAGATCACGTCCCTTCTCCATTTGCGGCATGGCATTGAACATGGAACTCATGCCCCCCATCGCACCTGCATAACCGGCACGGATAATTGCTTCCCAAATTTTTGGTTCGGCCCGATCCGGGTATTTGGCACTCAGTGCTGCAGCTTTATCGACCAGAGCTTTAAAAACCGCCTCTTTCTGGTCATCGGCAGTCTTGTAGTTTGCTATTGCCCATTCATGTTGCAGGCTCAAAACAGCATCATCGATGGCTTCGGCCCAGGCAGGGGACGTCAGCAATCCGGTCACCATCACAGCGGCTATCATCCATTTGATCATCTTCATTTCTGTTTCTCCTTTATTTATTTTTTGCAAATTTGCGGGCAATGCGATTCTGTGCAGCCAGTGCCTTGTCCACAAGTCGCGGGAATAGCACATTAATACGTACAAACAACGCTTCCGGAAAACCGAAATAGATGTCCTTGCGATCGTTATTGATCGCTGCAATGATTTTCTTCACTACATCTTCAGGCGCATCCATATTCATATTCGTCGCTTCACCCATCTGCATAATCACATCATTGTTCATCGGCGTTTTCACTGCACGGGGGGCGATATATGTTACCTTGATATTGGTATCCGCCAGTTCACGGCGCAGAGCTTCGGAAAACCCTCGAAGGCCGAACTTGGTCGTAGAGTAAGCGGTGAAATAGGCAAAACCGATCGATCCGAAAATGGAGCCGACATTCACAATGCGGCCTGAATTCTGCTCCAGCAGGGATGGCAGGATTGCCCGCGCCAGCCACATTGGCGCCAGCAAGTTGACCCGCATCATCAGTTCCAGTTTATCCGGATTCTCATCCTCATAAGCAGAAAAACTGTTGATTCCGGCCAGATTGATCAACAAATCAATGCCGCCAAGTAATTCACTGCATTCTTCCGCGACGATCCGGCAACCCTCTGCCGATGAAAGGTCGCCTGCCACCGGATATGAGCCTTCCAACTGCGCCGCCACCTGATGCAGGGCATCAGCATTGGCATCCACCAATGCCAGCTTAGCACCCTTTGCGTGCAATGCTGCAGCCAGAATTCTGCCCATGCCACCGGCAGCACCCGTGAGAATAACGCGTTTATTTTTGACTTCCATGCTCTTACCCCTTTGTCTGAATTAGCGGCAGACTGCGAAAAATATCACCGTATAATTTGTAGAACATTTTTGCACAATGAATCACTGCCTGTTGATCTGCTGCCTGATCCAGCTTATTCATCAGCTTTTCATAAAAATCGACATGCCCGACATCCAGTGAACCATGCGAATTCAGATAAGAGAATGCAGTTTTCGGCAGACCAAGACTCTGTTCAATATTACCAGCAGCGTTTGTTGCCAGCGCCACGCTGGTACCCTCGAGCACAAGTACCATCCCAAAAAAACCGGCAGGATTGTTGCGATGGATCGTATCGTATGCATATGCGACCATCAGCTCTGTAGCCGGCATCGGTGTTTCATGACGCACAGCTTCCTTATCTGCACCACATGCCTCGATGTCATTCAAAATCCATTCCTGGTGACCCATTTCTTCTTCAATGTATTCACCGATAGCCTCGCGTAACCACTCCAGCCGTTCAGGTAAACGGCCTCCGGTCGCCATCAAAAGCGGCACCGTATGTTTTACATGATGATAGGCCTGCCCCAGAAAGGCCAGATAGCTCTCAAGCGATAATTCGCCGCCGGCACCCATACGAATAAACGGGATAGCCAATAAATCATTGCGTTCATTTTCCGTCGCTGCAATTAACTCATCATAAAATGCCATTTATGACTCCTTATAAAGTAGATTTATTTTTTCAGCATATGCATTAAAAATCTGTTGTCTTCTCGGTCTGCCGGTGCCTGTCCACAAACCATTGCCCACACTGAATGGTTCATTGGCAGTCAACCATTGCGAAACCCTTGCATAATCAGGTAACCGCGCATTGGCGGCATCTACCGCCAGCTGTACCATTTCAGCAGTTGCAGACTCACGCGGAACAATGACAGCAACATTAAACGGCCGTGCTTCACCGAATACACAACATTGGGCAATAGCCGGTTCGATCGACAGCTCCCGCTCCACCCATTCCGGTGACACATTGCGACCGAATGCCGTGATAAAAATATGCTTCTTTCGCCCGTTCAGAAAGAGGAACCCGTCTTCATCCAGATAACCGATATCACCAGTCGGCCAGTAATCTTCCACAGTCTGTCCAACATCCCCCAGATAACCGGAAAACAATGCGCCGCGCACAAGTATCTCGCCATCTTCGGAAAACTTTATATCCACATGGGGCAACAGCTTGCCAACACTGCCCGGCCTGCAATCACCCATACGGTTCACCGCAACAACACTGGCCGCTTCGGAAAGGCCATATCCCTCATATACAGGTAGTCCAAGCGCTTCGGCACGCTCCAGCAAGTGAGTGGAAACCGGTGCCCCGCCAACCGCAATGTAACGCAAACTGGCTGGTCGTGGCAGCCCCTGTTCAAGGGCTGCAATCAGCGCGTGTAACATCTGGGGGATCATAATGCAGGTTGATGATCTGGATGCATGCAGGGCCATGACAAAACGTTCGATATCCAGACCACTGGCTCCGCTCATGCCAACGGCAGCCATGCCTGGCACAACTATTGTGGCACCAACCAGAAGAGGAGCATACAAGCCACCGATATTTTCCAGTAATGTGGCATAAGGCAGCAATGATAAATGCCGATCTTCAGCCATAGCACCGGTTGTCTCTGCAAGGGATGCCGCCACTGTCTCCATTTTCGACTGCTGCAAACAAACCCCTTTGGGTTCGCCGGTTGAACCGGATGTAAAAGTGACTTTTGCACAACCATCCGGCAATTCAATTTCAGGGGTCTCAATGGCAATCATTTCCAGTGCGACAGATAACTGTTGCGCTGGCTGATGATCAATCGACAAGCCTCGCAGCAGCGCTGTCATTGATTCGCTCCTGTCGGTAATCAGGGCATCTGCACCGGCCTGCTGAAGCAGGTATCCGATCTGTGCCGGTGAAAAAAAATGGGGTACTGGAATCAGTGGAATTTTCGCCTTGATGCTGGCCAGATCCGCCACAGCCCAGGCTGGCGAATTATCCGCGGCCAATGCCAGCGCCTGTATTCCTGTTTGCTGCAATTCAGCTGCCAGCGTCGTAACCGCAGCCAATAACTGTTTATATGTGAACGATGTTGTTGCGGAATCCAGTGCTATACGATCCGGGTATTCGACAGCAAAGCGGTCCAGGGCTTCCAGCACCCGGCTCAACCGGCGTCTCCGACAACCTTCCGACCCAGCCGTTCTGCATCCCTCATACCGGCTTCCTCGGCAGCTGCCCATGTATCTCGCAGGCTGGCCCACAGCTCCTGCAGATTATCATGTCCCTGCTTGATATCACCAAAGCAAACAACCGGATGAGCATCATAATAGGTCCCCCACTTGGCGGCCTCTTCAGGTGGCAGCATCTTTTCATCTGCTGCCATCAACTCCCAGATATCCAGTCCCAGTCTCCGGAATGAATTGCGCATACGCGACACACCGGTAAATACCAGCCAGCGACAACCCAATGACCACATGTAAGCGGTACCGCCAATCAGGGCCATGCGTGCATCGCCGGGCTCAGCTTCGGCCAGATTGCCTACTTCAATGATTTCAGAACGATTGACCGGTTTTCCAAGATAACGTGAGAGGACATCTTCGACAGGTTCGTCCAGATATTGTTCAAGGAACAAACGCTCCTGTCCGGCCAGTCGAAAACCCATGACTGCCCGATATTCTCCGCTGGCACTGGCCACACGCATAATCTGTGGCATGAAGGAATCAATGTTTGCACCATAGGCCCGGGCATAGGTTTCTCTAATATAGGCGGTCGTTTTATCCCACTCTGAGTCACCCGGCCTGATAACATCAAACAATGAAGCCCCCCTATGTTGTATTGTGCCTATGCTAGCCCTGCGTGTGACTCACTTAAAGTGACAGCACGCACTGAAATGTTTCTAATCGATAATTCAGTCGATAAAACAGATGCTTTCTTTTAATAATCCCTCAGCATCTGTTCAAATTCAGATAGCGAACGCTCAAAAGCCGGACGTTCAAATAAACGATCCATATAATCTTCGAGATTATTCCAGCTGGCAGTATCCACACCAATGGACTCCAGACGCCATAGAATCGGCATTAATGTCACATCAGCCAGTGTGTATTGTTCACCAATGAAATATTTCTGACGAGCCAGATAGGAGTCCAGCGAGGAGAGATAAGTTTTGATCTTGCCAACGGCTTCTTTTTTCTTGCGGCTGTTCCGGGTATCGGCATACAACGGATACAGTTCGCGTTCCAGTTGCAGAACTGCAAGACGCATCTGGGCACGCTCGGCCGGTGAACCCGGTTTCAGCGGCGGATGCGGATAGCGTTCATCCAGATATTCATTAACAACTGCGGATTCGAAAAAAACTATATCCCGATCAATGACAGTTGGCAGTTTGCCATAAGGGTTGATCTTGAGAAAATCAGCCGGGAGGTTGTCTGCTTCCAGTTCAGTTGTTTCGACCGGCAGTTCCTTCCCGGCCAATACAATACGGGTACGGTGCGAATTCGGACAATGCGGATCGGAATATAGTTTAACCATCTAAACCTCCAAAAGAAAAGCAGGCCTGTAATTCATACCTGGCCAGCAAAAACGGTGGCGCACTATAGCGCTGCCACCAAAAAAATAAAGCTTTTTATATTTTTTCTTTTATTTTCAATAAGTTGTGTTAATAAAATTATATATGACTTTAACTGTAAAACAGGCCCGGTCGCAAGGCCATGATCCAATATCCGGAAGAAGCAATCCTGTTTTCCAGAGATTCGATTGTATCTGAATCAGTGTTGCAAGTATGTAATGGCAGTTTCCACTGCCTGAGGCAGTGGTTTTCCATGCGCCAGCTTTGCACTGATAGCAGAAGCCAGCCGGCAACCTGTTCCATGGCACTGGTCGCGATTCCATGCCTGTCTGGCATGTTTAAATTCGTATAACACACCATCATTATCACACAGTCTATCGGTGATCTGTTCATCCTCCACATGCCCGCCTGTAAGCAGGACAGCACAACCTAACTTCTCGGCCATCTCTGCAACGCTTGCCCCGGAACGCTCCAGATGCTTACCGAACAGCGCATCGGCTTCATCGAAATTAGGGGTTATCAACGTAGCCAGCGGAACCAATGCATTGATCAGGGTATCGATCGCGCCTGTATCCAGTAATACCCTGCCACTGCTGGATCTTATGACCGGATCAACCACCACTTCGCCCTGATGGTGCCGGGATAACAGCGCTGAAATCAGAGCGATATGTTCAGCATCAACCAGCATGCCTGTTTTGACAACAGTCACATCATAATAATCAAAGATGGCATGTATTTCAGCATCCAGTTGAGCCAGTGATACAGGCTCGATACGGGTAACCGCCAACGGATTCTGGGCCGTCAGTCCCGTAATGGCCGAACAGCCATATACATCCAGCGCCTCAAACACACGCAAATCCGCCTGAACCCCGGCACCACCACAGGAATCGGAGCCGCCAATACTCAGGCAGACAGGCCGGGATGGAACCGGAGCACTTATGCCCTGTTCCATATTTCCACCAGTTTTTTCGCCCGGGTCTGAATATCATCTGTTGCAAACAGACCGGAAATCACGGCTGCGCAATCTGCCCCTGCAGCCTTAACCTGCGCGACATTATGCTCAGTAATGCCGCCAATCGCACATAGACTGGCATCCGGAAACATCTGGCGTGCCTTGACCAGCCGGTTCAGCCCGATTTCAGGCACTTCCGGCTTGGAATGCGTTTTCCACACGGCTCCGAAGGAAATATAATCTGCGCCGTCTTTCAGTACCGATTTAGCGAATGCCGCATCAGCCCGGCAGGTAATACCAATAAGAAAACCATCACCCACTTCGTTTCTGAGCTGGATCAGGTTAGGTGCATCATCGCGCCCCAGATGCACGCCATCGGCTTCGGCATCACAAGCCAGCGCAACGGAATCGTTGATAATGAAACAAGCACCATAATCGCTCGTCATGTTACGCAATGCCCTGGCACGTTTGATTTGCCGTTTATAGCCCTGCTTTTTATCGCGGAATTGCAGAATTCGCACACCGCCCTCCAGCGCTGCTTCCGCCCTGGCCAGCAAATCAGCCGTGTCCAGATCAGCCGGCAGAATAGCGTAGATGCCGGTCAGACGCTTACCATTTATCAAAGCATCAACCATCAATCAATTTCAGCAAATCAGTGAACTCAGCCAGTAAAACAACCCGGTCCGCATATTCCGGCGGAACATCCTGATAACCGTGTTCGGCAAAGGCGACCGTATGGCAGCCTGCATTGAAACCGGCTTCAACATCAAACCGGGTATCCCCCACCATCACCGTCTCGGATGCATCCACACCCATAGCTTTGCAACACTGCCATAACATGTCAGGAGCGGGCTTCTTTGCAAAGCCATCCTCCGGCGACAGCGCCAGAGTCAAATACGGGGTCAGGCCCAGTGCATCCAACACCTTGACGCGCGCCTTGGCAGGTTTCGCTGTTACACAGGAAACAGGAATCCCCTTATCTTTCAGCGTATCGAGTACCGTCATCACGCCTGGAAAAGGCTTGCCGAAATCGGCCGGGTGCTGCTCATAGATATCGGCAAATGCATGATACAATGCCATCGTTTCTTCATGCTCCATCGGTAATCCGAGCACATTGGATGCCAGCTTGTGCGCCCCGCCACCAACATGTGGCTGTGTCTCTTCCAGACTCAGGCGTAATTCATAACCAAGCGACTCCAGTGCCCGATTGGCATTGGCCTGAATATCCGGCAATGCGTCTACCAGTGTGCCATCCAGATCGAATATAAATGCTTTAGGTTTTGTCATACTTTCCCCTTATATGTTTAATAGATGCATCTATTTCTTCAAGTACATCATTGTTATTTTCAGTGCCCAGACAAGCATTTAGCAGCTGAATAATAACATCCATATTCTGCTCACAGGCCAATTGCCCCAGAGCCCAGGCAGCATGACCACGAATCAGCGCTTCATTATCACCCAATACCCGCACCAGATCATCCACAAACCCGCTATGCCCGGAGTTCCCCATGGCGATGCAAATGTTGCGCAACAGACCACGCCGTCTGGTTCGCCGAACAGGTGATTTGCGGAAACGCTGTCGGAATCCGTCCTCATCGAGCCGCAGCAGACTAGCAAGATCGGGTAAATAATTCTCCCCTCGGGGCTCTAGGGGATCAGTATCGAGATCATTTATCATCATCGGTTGACTGGCTGCATGCGAGTTCCACGGACATGCCATCTGACAGTCATCACAACCGTAAATTCGATTGCCCATCAATGGACGCAAATGACGCGGAATAAAACCATCAAACTCGATCGTCAGATATGAAATGCACAATCTTGCATCCACCACATAGGGTGCAATAATTGCTTTTGTCGGACAAACGTCCATACAGGCTGCGCAAGTCCCGCAATGATTTATAGCCGGTTCGTCCGGTTCAATGTCAGCCGTAGTAAATATCTCACCGAGTAAAAACCATGAACCCAGGTCACGATGAATGGTCAGAGAGTGTTTTCCCTGCCACCCCAGACCGGCCGACTCGGCCAATGCATGTTCCAGAACAGGTGCGGTGTCCACAAATACCCGCTGACGGTGCTTGCCCAGCAAGTCATCCAGATCCGCAGCCATCGCCTTGAGACGTTTTTTCATGACATCATGATAATCATAGCCATGTGCATAGGCTGTGATCACGCCAGAGGTCTTTGTTGCGCACGCTTTATCAAGTGAATATCCGGGAGCTGCATACGGCATGGCCACCGTAATAACCGAGCGTACGCCTTCCAGCATGGATTCAGGACTTTTACGACGCTGCAGACGGATATCTTCCGCCATCCAGTCCATATCACCCTGCATACCGGCATCCACCCAGCCCTGCAGTGCTTTTTCATGCATACTGCTGACATGAGGACGCGTCACTCTGCAAAGTTTAAAGCCATACCCGGCTGCCTTCACATGAATGAACGCTTTCAGCTGATCAGCATTCATGCCAACTGATGATATCTCCATACTGTTGTTAATCTTTCGGTGATTCGATCCATTGGCAGAGCCTCTGAACTTCTTTTTTCAAATTAGCGACATCTCGTTCCAGCTGCGTCATGCGATCATCCATACGATCAGATTCAATCGTGCTGCCGGATGTCGTGTTTCCTGCGCCCTTCGGGCCCACTTCAAAATCCGGTTTACCGCATAACAGCTGTGCGTAGCGATCTTCCCGCTGGCCGGATGCGCGTGGAATACGAATAAGCAAAGGGTCGTCACGTTCCATCAATGATTGCAGCAAACCCTGTAACTCATCGGAGCTGTCAAAGCTGACCATGCGGCCTGTATTGATACGGATTTCATTGTGCGTAAGTGAACCGCGTAACATCAGCACGCATAATACCGCTCGCTCTTTGGTGGAAATATTGATTTTACGGGATAAATGCTGTTCATAACGATCCGCCCGGCCATCCATGCGGGCGGTGATTAAACCTGCGGCACGTAAATCATTGACCACGCCTCCCACTTCGCTTTCGCTTAAATTCATGACCGGCACACGGCTGCTTTTCTGGTTACAGGCTGCAGTCAGTGCCTTGAGTGTCAGTGGATAATAATCCGGTGTCGTCATCTGTTTTTCCATCAGGCTTCCCAGCACACGCGCTTCATGCGCTGATAACATCCCTGCAACCGCTTCTTCAATCACCATTTATCTCCGTTTATTTCTTTTTGCTCTTTTTCGATTTTTTACCCGTTCCGCTCAACCATGCTTCATGTTCGGCAACAAGCGCATCCAGACTCTGCGGCGTACTGGTGATATCGACATAGGTTTTTTTATCCACATTCAACACTTCAATCGGTTTGGCAATAAACGAATGAATGGCTTCAAGCAGTGGTTTCTCTTCGCTGCTGCAAAATGATATAGCTTCACCTTTGTTCACACCGCGCCCCGTTCGACCTACACGATGCACATAGTTCTCCACCTTCTCCGGCAGATCATAATTGATTACGTATTCAATATCCGGCACGTCGATACCGCGCGCACTCACATCGGTGGCAATCAAAATACGTTGTTCGCCCTCACGAAATGACTGCATGACACAAGAGCGCTCAGCCTGATCCTTGTCTCCGTGGATACTGACTGCTTCAATGCCTACCCGTTTCAGCGCCCTGAGCACGCGCTCGGCGCGCACCCTGGTGCGAACAAAGACAATAACTTTTCCTTCAGAATGGTCCTGCAAAAACCGCTGCAGGAAAAACCGTTTATCATCCATCTCTACAAACATGACAAAATGGGATACATTTTTTGATATCCGGTCTTTCGGCGACACCTGGATGCGGATCGCCGCACTCCTCACCTGAGAATAGGCCAGCTTTTTGATCTCGTCATTGATCGTAGCCGAGAAAAAGAGTGTCTGATGTTTTCCCCGGAGCATTTTTTTGATGTATTTAATATCTTCAATAAAACCGAGGTCGAGCATGTGGTCCGCCTCGTCCAGCACCAGCGTAGAAACACTATCAAGCCTGATTTCCTGCTGATTGATCAGATCAAACATACGCCCCGGCGTGGAAATCAGTATATCAATACCATCCTGCAGTCTGGCGATTTGCCTTTCCTGTTCCACCCCGCCGTGCAGCGTAAATACTTTTACACGCGTATGTGCAGAAATACTTTTGAAGACGTCACCGATCTGCAGGGCCAATTCACGTGTCGGCACCATGACAATACATTTAATGCCATAGGAGCGTTTGCTGCTTTTATACCGGTGTATTTTATCAATAACAGGAATCGCAAATGCAGCGGTTTTACCCGTGCCTGTCTGGGCAATCGCCAGCACATCCTCACCCTCAAGAATGGATGGAATGGCCTTGAACTGAATATCGGTTGGCCGTTTAAAACCCAGCCGTGCCAGATTCTTTTTAATTTCAGCAGAAATATAATAACGATCAAATTTCATAGCGGACCTGTTTCCGGAGTTTTATTTACATTCGGTCAGAAGCATCTTACCGCAGAGTGTGCAAGACTTTGATCTTATTTTTTTCCCTGTTCTGAAGGACGCAATTGTCTGGCCAGATTGTCCAGCACGCCATTGATGAAACCGCGCGGGGACTCACCGGCATAATCCCGGGTTAATTCGAGCGCTTCATTGATGATTACACGATAGGGAATCTCGAGCCGATTCTGCATCTCCCACACGGCAAGCCTGATCACATTGATTTCCACCTGGGCAACGGAACGCAAACTACGCCCGCGAACTGCTGTTTTGATGATCTCATCCAGTGCGTCCACATGATCGGTGACCCCATATACAGCCTCGCGCAAGTAATTTTCATCCTGCTCTTCTCGATCCTCATGTTGCAAACGGGATGCCAGCAAATCCGGAATCATTCCACCATCCTGTTCCGCCGACCCCCATGCATATAACGTTTCCAGCGCCGATTCACGCGCCATATGACGATTGGCCATTAAACCTCCAGAGCCTGATCAAGCACTTTCAACTGTTGAGCGACTTCAACCGCAGTCAGTGCAGCCTCTTCACCTTTATGTCCGTGTACGCCACCCACGCGCTCCAGCGCCTGCGCATGCGTATCCAGCGTCAATACGCCGTTACCGACACCGACATCGCCGCGTTGTGCGACTTTACCGATTGCATCCATCGCACCCTGACAAACATAATCGAAATGCGCTGTATCACCGCGAATCACGCAGCCCAGACACACGATAGCGTCAAACCGGCCTGTGCTGGCCATTTTTGCAGCGATAGTACCAAGCTCAAATGCGCCAGGCACGTATATAATTGTAATATCCTCATCGCTGCAGCCATGTTCTTTCAACGCTGAAACAGCCCCGGCCAGCAGTGCTTCTGTGATATCGGTATTAAAACGGCTTACCACGATACCAACAGTCAAACCGGAAGCATCGACGTTGCCTGCCAAATGTGGTGCATCCAGACTCATGATGATTCACCCTTCACATCCAACATATGTCCCATCCTGTCCCGTTTGGCCGTCAGATAAGCAATATTATCTTCATGCGCCCCGGCCTGCAGCTGCACGCGTTCGCTTACTTCCAGCCCGTAACCGTCCAGTGCAACAATTTTCTTGGGATTGTTGGTCAGCAATTTCAACCGACGCAGGCCCAGATCTCGCAGAATCTGCGCACCGATACCGTAATCTCTCAAATCCGCCTTGAAACCCAGTTTTTTATTGGCTTCTACCGTATCGTGCCCGGCATCCTGCAGGTTATACGCCTTGAGTTTATTAAGCAGGCCGATTCCGCGCCCTTCCTGCCTGAGATAAAGAATCACCCCTTCACCGGCTTCGGAAACCTGCCGCATGGCAGCATGCAATTGCGACCCGCAATCGCAGCGCCGTGAAGTGAACACATCACCGGTTAAACATTCGGAATGCACCCGCACCAGACACGGGCGTTCTGCATCCGGCTCACCCATCACCAGGGCCACATGCTCGGCCTTGTCCACCGCATTGGTGTATCCAATCAGCCGGAATTCGCCGAACTCAGTCGGCATACGCACTTCCACTTCACGCGTGACCAGTGAATCATGTTTCAGGCGATGGCGAATCACATCGGCAATACTCCCCACCTTCAAATCATGTTTTTTGGCAAATACTTTCAATTCCGGCATACGTGCCATGGTGCCGTCTTCATTCATGATCTCACAGATCACACCGGCCGGTTTCAGACCTGCCATTCGCGCCAGATCAATACCGGCTTCGGTGTGCCCTGCGCGCACCAGCAAGCCACCATCACGCCCAACCAGCGGAAACACGTGGCCCGGCGTATGAATATCCGCCGGCTTTACATCGTCCTGAATTGCCGTGCGAATTGTGTGGGCCCGATCATAGGCAGAAATACCCGTAGTTACACCTTCGGCTGCTTCAATTGAAATGGTAAAGTTTGTTTTGAACTTGGAATTGGTATTGGCCACCATCAAAGGCAATTCCAGTTGATCCGTCTGCTCCTGGGTCATGGCCAGACAAATCAGACCGCGCCCGTGTGTGGCCATAAAATTAATCGCTTCCGGTGTCACCCACTCAGCCGCCATGATCAGATCACCTTCATTCTCCCGATCTTCATCATCGGCCAGAATAATCATGCGCCCTGCGCGCAGCTCTTCAATCAGCTCTTCTGTTGTTGCCAAACTCATGATTTCTCCGTTGAAAATTGCATCAATCGTTCTACGTAACGCCCATACATATCAGTCTCGATATTCACTTTGTCACCTGCTTGCAGGGCACCCAGATTGGTGTGCGACAAGGTATGGGGAATCAGGTTCACGGTAAAGTCATTCCTTCCCACCCGGTTTACAGTCAAACTGACCCCATTGATAGCTACGGAGCCTTTGCTCACCACATATCGAGCCAGTTTATCCGGTATTTCAAAAACAAATTCCCGATGCTCGCCAATCTCTCTCACCATTTGCACCGTTCCAGTCCCATCCACATGACCGGTCACCATATGTCCACCCAGCGCATCACCCATGCGCAGCGCAGGCTCGAAATTAACGGCATCGCCAACTGCAGCATTGGCAAACGTAGTTAGTCCCAATGTTTCTATCGATAACGTTGCAGTAAATGCATGATCGGACTCAAAAGCGGTGACAGTCAAACAGCAACCGTTACAGGCCACCGAGTCACCTGATTGCCAGTCCGTCATATCCAGAGCAGTCGTGAATGTCATATGGGTTTGTTCGGGTTCACGTTCGACACGTTTGATTGAACCAACATCTTGTATAATTCCAGTGAACATGAAGCGAATACTACATATTACTCACTAACAACAACACATACAGATAACATTCAGCATAACCAGCTTGTTCGTTAACGACTGATTGTGGATAATCCGACCGATGCAACTACCCTCCCATGTCCTGAAATCCACCTTCGGTTATGATCATTTTCGCCATCATCAAGCTGATATTATCGAGGCACTGATTGACGGAGATGATGTGCTGACACTGATGCCGACCGGCGGCGGCAAATCAATCTGCTACCAGATACCCGCCCTGATTCGTAGCGGTACAGCCATTGTTATTTCTCCATTGATTGCGTTAATGCAGGATCAGGTTGATGCTCTCAGACAACTGGGCATTTGCGCCGCATTTCTGAACTCAACGCTGAATGCGGGCGAACAGCGCCAGATCGAAAATGATTTTCTGACAGGTAAGCTGGACCTGTTATACATGGCACCCGAACGGCTGCTGAATGAACAGATGTTACACCTCATAGGCCAGTGTGATATTGCCCTGTTTGCCATTGATGAAGCACATTGTGTTTCCCAGTGGGGGCATGACTTCCGCAAGGAGTATCAACAACTGTCCATGCTGCATACGCGTTTCCCTAACGTGCCGCGTATCGCTCTTACAGCCACGGCCGACCAGAGAACCCGTGATGAAATTATTACACAGTTATCCCTGCAACAGGCCCGGGTTTTCATCAACAGCTTTGATCGCCCCAATATCCATTATGCCATTGAAGAATCCGGCAACAGCCGTGATGCCTTATGGCAGTTCCTTGAGAAAAACCATGCCGAAGATGCCGGTATTGTATATTGCTTAAGCCGGAAAAATGTTGAAACGACTGCCGAATGGCTCAACAAACAAGGCCGAACGGCCCTGCCCTATCATGCCGGACTGAGTCAGGATATACGCCAGCGCAACCAGCAACGGTTCCTGCGCGAGGATGGTGTCATTATCGTTGCAACCATAGCCTTCGGTATGGGCATCGACAAACCGGATGTGCGTTTCGTGGCACATATGAACCTGCCAAAGAATATCGAATCCTATTATCAGGAAACAGGCCGCGCAGGCCGCGACGGCCTCCCTGCCAATGCGTGGATGAGCTATGGTCTGAAAGACGTGATCAATCTGCGTATGTTCACCGAAAACAGCGAGGCAGAAGAACAGTTCAAACGCGTGATGCTGCAAAAAACCGACGCCATGCTGGGCCTTTGCGAACTGACTTCATGCCGCCGTCAGGCTCTGCTGGCCTATTTTGGTGAAGTATTGGCAGAACCATGCGGCAACTGCGATAACTGCATCAATCCACCTGAAACCTGGGATGCCACCATCGCCGCCCAAAAAGCATTATCGTGCATCTATCGTACCCATGAGCGATTTGGCGCCCACTACATTATTGATATTATCACAGGTAAGGATGATGAACGCATTCAGCGCAATGGCCATAATCAACTGTCCACGTTTGATATTGGTGGCGAACATACCGGTGTGGAATGGCGTGGCATATTCCGCCAACTGATTGCTCACGGCTATCTGGCTACCGATACAGAAGGCTATGGTGTGCTCAAACTGACACCAAAAGCCTGGCCGATGCTCAAACGCAGTGAAACACCGCAAACGGTGATGCTCAGAAAGCTGCGCAAGGTATCGAAAACGAAAAAAAGGAAAACTGCCGCAGCAACCCGGGCGGTATTGCAAACGTTGTCGACTCAGGATCAGGCTCTGTTCGAGAGATTACGCGAACTGCGCAGCCGCCTGGCCAAGGAACAGAATGTGCCGCCCTACGTCATCTTTCCGGATAAAACGCTTAGCGAAATGGCAACCGTCAAACCAGTTAATGAAGGTCAGATGCTGGACATCTCCGGTGTCGGTGAAGTCAAACTGTCCCGCTACGGAGAAGCTTTTCTCAATGAAATCAGCCGTCTTCAATCACTCGGAAGCTAGGTATGATATGATACCATGCAAAATCCAATGGTAGACCCCATTGATTCGGGGACCCCTTCAGTGTAACTTGAATTCACCGCCTCACTTGCCTAACCCCTTAAGTTCTATATAACACTTATTTGGATTGCTTTTATAACCCCATGATGAAATTTTGTGCGTATCTGCCTCAACAATATAGAACCACTCACACCCTGTTGAATCCATGCGGTAAATATATTTCAATGTACTGCCATTAATTGAAATTTTCTCAATGAGTCCCGGAGGCCCATAACTGTGATACCCAGAATCTATAGACTTCCCTACTGAATCATTTACGAGAGAAGTAAAATACTCTTGGCTATGCATGGTGCAACCATAAAAAATCAGTGTTCCGATCAGAGAAACCATATGGGGAAGTTTTATAATCACAAGTCACCATATAAGTGAGCCAGCGCCGATTGTGGAATTACAGAGGCTACCGCAAAAGGGCTCGCTGGAATCACATTAGCATAACTAATTATATCCCCTGCGGAACCAAGTATTCCTGACTGCCAAGCCACAGCCAAATTGCCATTGGCATTATACATAAAGCTATTCAAATAATCATGAGGCCCAGCGAAAGCCTCTACCAAATAATCCTGCCAACCTCCTACATTGTATGAGGTTCCAAAGAAAGTTCCAACCGTTCCCTGAAAACCTCCTAAGTAACCAGGTGATCCCGTAAAAGGAATCTGCCCCTCAAGAGCTCGTGAGCCTCCAATCTTATAACCATCTCCATGGAAACCCACACTTTTACCGCTTATATTAACTCCAGTCTTGTTTGCCTGTGATGATTTAATCATAGCGCTTCGCATGGAGTTCGCACCATAAGCTAATGCTGAAACAGCAAGAGAAATCTTAAATCCTTGGTTATAGCTGCCTCCAGCAGATTTAGCGGCAAATCCACCTGCAATGCTTGTTACGCCTACCCTGCTTAAACTCCATGCATCTCCATAATAGCCAGCCACAGCGCCCATAATTACACCAGAGCCTGCACCCTTCAATGCGGCACTCCAAATTTGACCGCCACTACCTCCATAGAGTGCCGCCCCTGTAGCTCCTGCGGCAAAACCTGCAGCGGCTCCAGAAACAGCCCCACCAATAACCCCGGCAATGACCCCGCCTTGAGTTGCTCCAGCCGCAACTGCCCATGATGCCCCTATTCCAGCGGTAAAATAAACTACGGCAGCAGCTACTGCTATAGTAATTATAGGCTTTACAACAGTATCTCTAAAATTCGTCCACCAGCTATGCCCCGTTGGGTCGGTGTACACTAAAGGGTTGTTCAGCACATAAGCATACCGGTTAAACGCCTGCATATTCCCCGGACTCGGGATAATGCTATCCGCCGAGATAAACCTGCCCAACACCGGATCGTACAGCCGTGCATTCATATTG
>JAUZQH010000093.1 GCA_030951065.1 Mariprofundus sp.
TGGCGATATGGTCAATATTCACACCAAGATTTATCATAACCCTCCCTCAGAGCCTCTCAATAATTTCCAAAACTGTCTGTAGCCTTGATGCCGTGTTCCAGCAGCACCATGCGAATCATTTCCCGCAGGGTATCGGCATCAGCCACACTGAGCCGAACACGGCCGCCGGATATCACCCCGGCAATCGACTTGCGTAATCCGGCTGAAACCCGCATTCCCTTACCGCAGGAATCACACAACAACATCCCGCGCTGCCAGAACATCGTCTGTTCCACTTCCCTGTCACACTGCCAGCAGCGCGATAAATTACCAAGCCAGCCAGCCACATCAAGCATATACCATACCGCCGCCAATAACCCCTGCTGCTGTCCGCGTTCGGCCAGCAATGATAATGCTGTGGTTGTCTCGTCAAACCCGTACGGGTCACCCTCCTGAAATAACCGGGATGCGATGGCCAGCAACTCCAAACCATCGAGTAACGAGGAAGGTTCCAGCAAACCCTGTCCACGATGGATATCCACAAGTGTTCCCATACCCGTACGACCGGGTCGCCAGCTGATCTGTAAGGCATGGAGAGGTTCAAGACTGGCACGAAAACCGCTTTTGGGACGGCGGGCGCCTCTGGCCATCAATGCAACACGCCCGTGCAGTTCGGTAAAAAAATGGCAAATCAGCGAGGTATCGCCATACGGAGTCCGTCTGATTAACAAAGCACGGTCTGAAATTTCTGCTATTGTTCTGCCCCCAGACCCAGATCCATCAATTTTCCCGGATGATTAAACCAGTCCGCATCGACTTTCGCCCATAGATTAAGACGCACCCTGCAACCCAGAATCTCTTCCAGGCCCTTGCGTGCTTTGGTACCCACGGATTTCATGCCTTCACCGCCTTTGCCGATCAGCATGGGTTTGTGGCGTTCACTGCCGACCAGTATCACAGCATCAATTTCAATCACATCCCCGTGTTCCTCGAAGCGTTCGATATCCACTGCTGTCTGGAATGGAATTTCCTGATGCATGGATAGAAACACCTGTTCACGTACATATTCAGCAGCCAGTTGACGCTGGCTCTGATCGGTAAACCAGTCGGGATCGTGCAATGGCGGCTGAATCGGCAGATGCCTGGTCAGTTCATTCAGCAGGCTATCGGTCTGAATGCCTTTCCGGGCTGATACCGGCACATAAGCCACGGCTCCGGGATCAAGCTGCTGTAACTGCTGTAAACGCGGCAGTAACCTTGCCTTATCGGCCCGATCCACTTTATTCAGCACATGGATACGCGGTTGCTTCAAACGGCCATCGGAAAATCGCTCAATCAGCATTTTCGTCGGCCTGTCCAACGGTTTGCTCGCATCCTGCATAATAGCCAGCACATCAGCTTCTTCCGCCGCCGCATAAGCTACCCGCACCATGTTTTTGTTCAGTTGTTTGGAGCCTTTATGAATACCGGGGGTATCGACAAAAATAATTTGACGAGAATCATCGGTATAAATACCGAGTATACGGTGCCGCGTGGTCTGCGGTTTGGGTGTCACGATAGCCACCTTGGCCCCGATCAGATGATTCATCAGCGTGGACTTGCCTACGTTCGGTACACCCAGCAGCGCTACGGTTCCGCAGCGAAATTCCTTATCAGTCATGTTTCAATTCCCTGTACGCCTGTTCAGCCGCTTCGGTCTCAGCCTGTTTTTTTCTCTCGCCACGCCCCCGCCCGAGAAGAGCACCCTTGACCCGACAACCGGCTTCAAAACGCGGTGAAGAGCCGGTTCCCAGATCACGCAACTCATATTCCGGCAAGCCCATGCCATTGGCCTGTGTCCATTCCTGCAAACGGCTTTTGGCATCACGCGTATCAATACTTCCAATGTCCGCCAGCATCTCCTGCCAGGCACATCTCACCAGACGACGGGCAGCATCCCAGCCACCATCCTCAAACACAGCGCCGATGACCGCTTCTACCGCATTGGCGGTAATGGAGGGTGATTTAATACCACTGCCGTTTTTTCCGATCCGCTCGCTGTCACCCACACAGAGGTAAGCAGCCAGTTGCCATGCTTGTGCAACTTCAAGCAGTCCCTGTTTGCGTACCAGTACCGAACGCATACGGGAAAGCTCACCCTCCGGCTTATCAGGGTAGGTATCATGCAGAAACTCGGAAATGACCAGCCCCAACACAGCATCGCCAAGAAACTCCTGACGCTCCATGTGTTTGCCATGTGTGTCCTGATCGGCTGAACGGTGTGTCAGGGCACGTTTCAGCAGCTGAAGATCCGAAAACGAATAACCGATACAGGTTTGCAGAACATCCAGTTCAGCATGGACATGATCACGACTCATGGACTGTCCGGATTTGATATGGCGTAGGGTTCGAATAACAGATCAATGCGTGTTTTATCTCTGAGTAAATCCATGCCACTGAGCGACTCAGGGTCATAGTCGCCGGATTCATCCACATGTTCAACCTTGCCGAACGGCCAGATGGTCACGCTGTAACTTGATGAGACTTCAACCATATCCCCTGACACCTTGATCTGGAGCTGATCATAAAACTCGGCAGGCAGATCATCTTTTTCGAGATATTGTATACTCAATAATTCATCCAGCTTATCCCGCGCTTCGAGTTCACCGACCTGAGCTGCCCTGTTGTGTACCAGACCTTCGAAACAATGTTGTACCTGCCAGTTGGTGTAATAAGCATGCAGCACCAAAAAACCGTTGAATACAAAAAAACCCAGCACCGCAAGCCAGAACAATAATTTAACAACAGAAAACCCTTGCTCGGAATTCCTCAGAGCAGATGGCCGTTGAACAGCCTTGCCGTAAAAATCACCCGCCAACTGATTATTCAATGACATGCCCGATGCGATCCCAGCGTGGTGAACCCTTCACGTGATCCCATGACCACCATACAATGGCAGCCCGGCCAACCATATAGGATTGTGGCACGAAGCCCCAAAAACGGGAGTCACGCGAATTATTGCGATTATCACCCATAGCAAAGTACATACCCTCCGGCACAGTCCACTCACCATCACGGATAGAGTATTCCTTGCGTAGCACATAGTGCTTGATGCCATCCAGATCCTCCACATCCAGGCCCGACACATCTGCGCTGCCATCCTGCATAAAATAGGTCCGGACACCCTTCTTCTCCAGTGGCATCAGCTTGCCGTTCACACTCAACCTGTTATTGCGATAAACGATTTTATCACCCGGCAGACCAACAATGCGTTTGATATAATCCTTGCTCTTGTCTTCCGGAAATACAAATACCGCCACATCGCCGCGTTTGGCTTCTTTCGACATCAACTGAATATCTGTCATCGGAATACGAAAACCATAGGGATAGCGCAACACAAACAGGTAATCACCTATTTCCAGCGTCGGCACCATACTCGATGACGGAATCTTGAACGGTGCCACAATGAAGCTGCGTATCACAATGGCCAGCACTGCAATGACAATCAAACTCTCCAGCCATTCACGCCAGACCGGCTTTTTACTTTCACTCATATTCTGATTCCTTATTCATTCAACTTCAGCACTGCCAGAAATGCCTCCTGCGGCACCTCAACACTACCAATCGATTTCATACGTTTCTTGCCAGCCTTCTGCTTCTCCAGCAGCTTGCGTTTGCGGGTAATATCGCCACCATAACACTTGGCAGTC
>JAUZQH010000094.1 GCA_030951065.1 Mariprofundus sp.
CTGATGGAAGGATTGAATGCAACGCCAGCACTGAATGAGCAGGTAGAAGAAGGTTTGCAGAAAGCAATGGCAGACTTTAAATCTACCGGCACATACTAAGTTAGAAGGGATTTGATATGGCTTCTGCCAAGGAAATACGCAACCAGATCAAGGCGATCCAGAATACTGGTAAAATAACCAAGGCGATGGAAATGGTTGCCGCTTCCAAGATGCGTAAGGCACAGGACCGTGTGTTGGCAGCTCGCGCCTATTCCGAGGGAATTCTCCGGGTTGTCGGGCATTTGATGAGTGCGCATCCGGAATATAAACATCCCTTTCTGGTTGAACGCGACGAGATCAAAAAAGTCGGCGTAATAGTCATCACCACGGACAAAGGTCTGTGTGGCGGCCTGAACACCAACGCACTGAAAAAAGCTCTGGGACTGATGAAGAAACAGGAAGTTGACGTGGAAGTGTTCACCATAGGGCGTCGTGCAGGAATGTTCATGCGTCGTATTGGGGCTCCGATTATTGGTGTTGCCGAGAATGTACCTGATATACCTGAGCTGTCCGATATCATTGGCCTGGTAACCTTGGCTATCGAGAAGTACATTAAGGGCGACATTGATGCTGTGCACCTGGTTTATTCTGAGTTCGTCAACACCATGACCCAGACGCCTGTAACCATGCGTTTGATGCCTTGCCCTTTGCCGGAAGAAGAAAAACATGGCTACTGGGATTATTTGTACGAGCCGGAAGCAAAAGAAGTGCTTGAAGGCGTATTGCGCCGGTATGTTGAATCACTGGTCTATCATGCCCTGCTGGAAAACAAGGCATGTGAACAGTCCGCTCGAATGGTGGCCATGAAAGCAGCGACAGATAATGCGAAAGATATCGTCAAGGATCTCAGTATTACCTATAACAAGGCTCGTCAGGCCGCTATTACGCAGGAACTGGCAGAAATTTGTGCCGGTGCGGCAGCAGCAGGCTAGAAAATGTGCAAAGCTGATGCCTGCGTAGGCAGCTTTTGCTTAGAACTATAAACAGTTTAGATATTCAGAGAGGTCAGAAAATGAGTACAGGTACTATTGTCCAGGTAATCGGTCCGGTAGTGGATATCCGCTTCAATGCTGGCAAGCTGCCAAAAATCTATAATGCGCTTTTGATGAGTGAACCAAAGTTGACGCTGGAAGTACAGCAGCACCTGGGTGATAACTGTGTGCGTACGATTGCCATGGGTACAACAGATGGTTTGAAGCGCGGTATGGAAGTCTCCGACACCGGCTCTGCGATCAAGGTGCCTGTGGGTCAGGCAACGCTGGGACGTATCATGAATGTATTGGGCGAAGGCATCGACTTTGAAGGTGCGGAAGTCAAAGCGGATGAATTCAACGAGATTCATCGTGCTGCACCAAGCTTTGAAGAGCTGGCGCCATCATCTGAAATTCTCGAAACCGGTATCAAGGTGATCGATCTGATTGCTCCAATCGCCAAGGGCGGCAAGGTTGGCCTGTTCGGCGGCGCTGGCGTGGGCAAGACCGTCAACATGATGGAATTGATCAACAATATTGCCAAGGCACATGGCGGCTTCTCGGTATTTGCAGGCGTGGGTGAACGTACCCGCGAAGGCAACGATTCCTATTATGAAATGAAAGAATCCAACGTGCTGGATAAAGTGGCGCTGGTGTATGGCCAGATGAATGAGCCTCCGGGGAATAGACTGCGCGTAGCCCTTACCGGTTTGACCATGGCGGAATATTTCCGTGATGAAGGCCGTGATGTCTTGATCTTTATCGATAATATCTATCGTTATTCACTGGCTGGTGTGGAAGTGTCCGCGCTGCTGGGTCGCATGCCGTCTGCGGTGGGTTATCAGCCCAACCTGGCTGAAGAAATGGGTCGTTTGCAGGAGCGCATTGCTTCCACCAAGACAGGATCCATCACCTCGGTTCAGGCCGTTTATGTGCCTGCCGATGATTTGACCGATCCGGCACCTGCCACGACGTTCGCGCATCTGGACTCAACTATTGTACTGTCCCGCTCCATTGCCGAGTTGGGAATCTATCCTGCCATTGATCCGCTGGATTCCTCTTCCCGTCAGCTTGATCCGAAAGTGGTTGGTAATGAACACTATGAGGTGGCTCAGGGCGTGCAGCAGACTTTGCAGCGCTATAAGGAATTGCAGGATATTATTGCCATTCTGGGCATGGATGAGTTGTCCGATGAAGACAAGCAACTGGTGGCTCGTGCACGCAAGATTCAGCGCTTCCTGTCGCAGCCGTTCCATGTGGCTGAAGTATTTACCGGTTCTCCGGGCGTATACGCCAAGAAAGAAGAAACCATCAAGTCGTTCAAGGGTATTCTGGCTGGCGAATATGATCACATGCCGGAGGAGGCGTTCTATATGGTTGGCGGTATCGAGGAAGCCGTCGCCAAAGCCGAAAAGATGGCGGCTAAGGGCTAATGGCTGCTACCATGCAAGTACTGGTTGCCACAGTTGAACGCGAGGTTTACCGCGGCGAAGCTGAATTTCTGGTTGCTCCGGGGGTTGCCGGCGAACTAGGCATTATGCCCAAGCATACTCCGCTGATCAGTTCACTGGCATCCGGTGAACTGCGCATCACCAATGGTGATAATGTGGATGAAGTCTTTGTATCCGGTGGTTTTATTGAAGTTCAACCGGATATGATCACCGTGTTATCCGATTCAGCCGAACGCGCTGCTGATATTGATGAAGCTGCAGCTGTTGAGGCAGAACGCAAAGCAAAAGAGATGCTTGATTCGCATAATGAAGATATTGATTATGCCAGAGCAGAGGCTGAGCTGGCGATGATGACCGCACGTCTGATGTGGCTGAGGAAGAAAAAGAAGAAATAGTACTCGCGTATTATTCTTGCAGGGGTCGCACGTGTTGCGGCCCTTTTTTATTGAGGCGGTTTCGCAATAAAAACCGGTTGTTGCATCAACAAACTGCATTCATAGTTTTATCTGCTATAATCAGCTTCATTATTTTTTGTATATTCAATACAGTGAGGAAACCACTATGGGCAAATTTCATTATCCTGATTTGCAAGTGTGCGTGCTGGCGGCTGGCAGGGGGAAACGTATGCGTTCGAACCTGCCCAAGGTGCTCCACAACGTATTGGGCAGGGCAATGATTGATCATATCCTGCACACGGTGGAATCGCTCAGGCCGAAAGGAATCGCTGTGGTGACCGGCCATGCATCCGAGCTGGTTCGACAACATGTCGGGCAACCGGTTAACCTGGAATGGGTTATTCAGGATAAACAACTGGGAACAGGCCATGCTGTCAAACAGTGCGAACAGGTGATTCGCGATGTGCGTGATGTATTGATTGTTTGTGGTGATACGCCGTTACTTCAGATTGAGACTCTGGCCACGCTGGTGGATGAGCATCGCGAGTCTGATGCTGATGTAACCGTGTTGACTGCACAGCCGGAAAATCCGTTTGGTTATGGTCGTGTCATTCGCGATCAGCATGGTCATGTCACAAGCATTGTCGAAGAGAAGGATGCAAGCGCAGAACAACGTCAGATATCCGAAGTGAGCAGTGGCATCTATTGTGTACGTTACGATGTGTTATTCGATCTGCTGCATGCGATCGGTAACCGCAATGCACAGGGCGAATATTATTTGCCGGATATTGTTCCACTGGCACTTCAGGCTGGCCAATCCGTAGAAGCCGTGCTTATGCATGATGCTGATGAAATGCTTGGTGTAAATGATCGGGTTCATTTGGCACATGTCGAGGATCTGATGCAAAAGCGCATCATTGAGGATTGGCAGCGCCGGGGCGTAACGATCGAAAAGCCGGATACTGTTCGCATTGAGGCGAGCGTGAAAATCGGCATTGATACGGTTATTCAGGCGGGTTGTTATCTGATCGGGTCTACCCAGATTGGTGATGAGTGTCGTATTGGACCGAACGCTGTACTGGTGGATGCGTGGCTGGATGATCGTGTGAATGTATATGCATTCAGTCATATTCATAGTGCCGCTGTTGGTTCTGATGCGCTTGTTGGCCCTTATGCCAGACTGAGGCCTGAGGCTCGACTGGATGAGGGTGTACATATCGGTAATTTTGTAGAAGTGAAAAAGGCGGTGGTTGGAGAGGGTAGCAAAGTAAATCACCTTGCTTACATCGGTGATGCCACCATCGGCAGGAATTGCAACATCGGTGCCGGAACCATCACCTGTAATTACGATGGCGCCAACAAATTTCTCACTGAGATCGGTGATGATGTGTTTGTCGGCTCCGATACCCAGCTGGTGGCACCTGTTCGTGTTGGCAATCATGCAACCATTGGCGCTGGCAGCACCATTACCCGCGATGTCGATGCGGGTGGTTTGACCCTGTCTGAACGCAGTGAGCAAAAGCATATGCCGAACTGGAAGAGGCCTGTAAAGGATAAACGCTGATGTGCGGTATCGTTGGTGCTATTGCAGATCGAAATGTCTTGCCGGTTTTGCTGGAGGGGCTCCAGCGACTTGAATATCGCGGTTATGATTCTGCCGGACTCGCAGTCCGGGATGCAACAGATGGTTTAAAACGATTCCGGACCCTGGGCAAGGTAAAGGTACTCAAACATCTGGTTGAACAGTCAGATGTAGTCGGCAATCTCGGTATTGCACATACGCGCTGGGCCACGCATGGTGCACCGGCAGAACGCAATGCGCATCCCCATGTGAGTGGCGTCAGGGTGGCTGTTGTACACAATGGTATTGTTGAGAATCATGTGCAGCTACGCGAAAAGCTTGTCGCTAAAGGCTATAAGTTTACTTCCGAAACCGACACCGAAGTGATTGCGCATTTGATGGCTGATAAACTGGAATCCGGAGCGGATTTGCTTGCTGCGGTGATTGCGACTGCTACTGAGCTCGATGGTGCCTATGCACTGGCAGCGGCCAGTCCGGACGATGCTGATCGCATCGTTGTGACCAGGTCAGGCAGCCCGCTGGTTATCGGGCTTGGCGATGGTGGGAATTATATAGCTTCCGATGTGACCGCGTTATTGTCGGTGACGAAAAACTTTATTTTCCTTGAAGAGGGCGATGTCGCGGAAGTCGGTCGTGACAGCATTACCATTTACAATGCCGAAGGTGATCGGGTCGAGCGGGCCGTCAAGGCATCACGTCTCAGCGGTGGCAGCATTGAAAAAGAACCCTATGCCCACTATATGCTCAAGGAGATATTTGAGCAGCCCGGTGTGATATCGGAGACACTGGAAGGCAGAATTCACAACGGACGTTTGCTGGAGTCCAGTTTCGGTCATGAGACATCGGCCTTACTGGACAAGGCCCGTCATGTTCAGATTGTTGCCTGCGGCACCAGTTATCACGCTGGCCTTGTCGCACGCTATTGGCTGGAAGAGGTGGGCATACCATGCAGTGTGGAGGTGGCGAGTGAATATCGCTATCGCAATGTGGTCGTGCCGGAAGGCTCTCTGTTGATCACGATTTCACAGTCCGGAGAAACCGCCGATACGCTGGCGGCACTGCGTGGTAGCCGTGCCAGCGGATATGTTGGCAGTCTTACTGTTTGTAATGTGCCCGAAAGTTCCCTGGTGCGGGAATCGGATGTGTGTTTCATGACACGAGCCGGAACCGAGATTGGTGTGGCTTCCACCAAGGCGTTTACGACACAACTGGTTGCTTTACGCTTGCTGGCGATTGCATTGGCCCGTCGTCATGGCCTGACTGCTGAGCAGGAAACAGTGATGGTCAATGAGTTGCATGCATTGCCACGCCAGGTTGAAGTCGTGTTGGAAATGTCGGATGCTATTCGGACCATGGCAGAACATTTTTCAGACAAGCACAATGCATTATTCCTTGGTCGTGGAGCATTTTATCCCGTGGCCATGGAAGGGGCGCTGAAACTCAAGGAGATCTCCTATATCCATGCCGAGGCATACCCCGCAGGCGAATTGAAGCATGGACCGTTGGCGCTGGTGGACGAAAGCATGCCGGTGGTTTGTGCCTTGCCCGATGATCCGCTACTGGAGAAAGTGCTGTCCAATCTGCAGGAGGTGCGTGCGCGTGGCGGAGAATTGTTCCTGTTCAGCGATCATAAAGTCAATGTCGGACTGGATCATTACCAGAATCTGACGCTATCCGATATTTACCCGGGGACGGCGCCGATTGTCTACAGTGTTCCTCTACAGTTATTGGCATATTATGTCGCTGTACTCAAGGGTACAGATGTTGATCAGCCCCGCAATCTGGCCAAATCCGTTACTGTCGAATAACCGGCTTGTGATTTTCTTGAACCGGGCTGTCGATAAATAATGGACAGCATACGGTTATGATTTCACTGATATCGCCTGCAACTGAATCAAGGCATGTATCCTGGCAACGGTTGTGTCTGGCTTTTGTGTTGGCTTTGCTGCTGTTTGTGCTGATCCGCTGGCAACCGGAGCAATGGCTACAACACGAAATCGATCAACAGACACGCATCAACGGTATTGATTTATACTATCAGGCTTTACACATCGAAGGATTGAGTGTTCGTATGGAGCATGCTTCTATTCAGACAAGCCGGCTGCCATCGCCTGTCGTGCTGGATTCACTGAGTATCAGCCCGGCGTGGTCGTTGTTGTTATCAGGAACACGTGCTGTTGATATAAAGGCCACACTGTACGGACAATCGGTTGAAGCGGTGCTTGTATGGAAGAAGAATAAATATATTGAAATCCATGATTTGAATGCTTTTCTCGATGTGGACGCATTTCAGTCTTTGTGGAAGCAACGCATGCCATTCCCTGTGCGGGCCGGGGGGCGTTTGATGCTGTCAGGGCATATTCAACTCGATGCGCTTAGCGGTTTACCTGTCGATGGTCAGCTGGATGTGGCTTGGCAACAGGCTCGTATTGATTTGCCCATGTTCAATAAACCACTGGGGGATTACCAACTCGGATTGAAAGCGGCTCCCCATGCCTCCGGTGTATGGCAATGGACGCTTGGAGGCGGCACTGAAGTGAGGCTATCCGGTTCAGGTCAGCTTGATCTGTCCGGCAAATTACCGCAGCAATGGACGATCAACGGGCGCGTGCAGATACAGGCGGCACCTGAAGCCAAAACAATTGCTTCCATGCTGGGTAATCAGGCCAAGACATTCAGGATTTCCGGCAAACTGTTCAACGCCCGGGTTCAGTAATATCGTGCAAATCTGCACGATACATAGAACATGATGATCATGACAAACTTTGACACATGGTCATTCTATTTCTAAGCTGAGGGAACATGAAAATAGACGGAATGACAACGACTTATGGTATAATCGGTTGGCCGGTGAAGCATTCGCTTTCACCGTTGTTTCAATCCCGTTTTTTAGACCAGCACAGTATCAATGCAGTTTATCTTCCCTTTGCAGTGCCTCCTGAATTGCTGTCACAGGCTGTTGAGGGTTTATGGGCGCTGGGCGTGCAAGGTTTTAATGTGACGGTTCCACACAAGGAACGGGTCTTCCAGATGGTTGAGGCAGATGCTGATGCATGCCGCATTGGTGCGGTGAATACGGTACGACGCGGTGAATACGGCTGGCAGGCGACCAATACGGACTGGCGTGGGTTCAAGGCTGTCATCGAAGGCTTGGGTATAGACATTGAGGGAGAGCAGATCCTCATGTTCGGTGCTGGCGGAACTTCCCGTGCGGTGCTGCATGCACTCAATGAACTGAACCCCGGCAGGGTCAATATCTGTAACCGTAATCCGGATCGTCAGGTTGCATTGATTGCGGCAGCAAAAGAATCATATCCGAACCTGAATTGTGAGCCGCTAGACTGGCAGCAGGATACTGTGACTGTTGCTTGCCGGAGTTCTGTTTTGTTGATCAACACTACCAGTATTGGATTGCAGCAGGGACAGGATTTTCCATTTATGTTATCAGGACAAGGCGTAGCGATAGATGCGGTCTACCGGCCGGATGGAAAAACCGCTTTTAGCGTGGCTGCACATGAAGCCGGTCGATTGTGCGTGGACGGGCTGCCCATGCTGATTGCGCAGGGCGCTGCCGCATTTGCCTGGTGGCACGGATGCGATAGTCCCGATTGTAACCAGACGTTGACACAGATGCAGACTTCTCTTGGTCGTGAAATAACCGGCTTGCCCGGTTGGAGGCGTTCCGGGTGAATCACTCGCGACTGGGGGATCTGCTGCTCAGGCATAAGCGCATTAGTCGGGAACAGCTGGATATGGTGATGCGGGAAGCGGCCCTGCACGGAGATAGCCTGACCTCCCAGCTGGTACGGCAGAACTTTTTTAAAGAACGGGAACTGGTTGAGTTTCTGGCCAAGACATACGGTTGCCCGGTTGTTGATCTTGATCAGGTCGAAATAGATGAGAATGCGACAACCATTCCTGTGAATATATTGCGCAAAAATATGGCATTGCCACTGAATCGCAAAGGCAACAAACTCAAACTTGCCGTAGTTGATCCGTATGATATTAACAGTCTTGATGAAATCGCATTTATCAGTGGTTGCAAAATTGATGTGGTGGTTGCGGCGGAAAGTCAGTTGAATCAGAAGCTGGCCGAACTCAGTGATACCGATTCACATTTACAGCAGGTGATGGCTGATCTGGGGGCGATGGACGTAGAGGTTCTGGACACTACCGAAGATGACATCGATGAATATTCACTGTCGGCTGAAATTGAGACAGCACCCATAGTCAGACTGGTCAATCTGATTTTGATGGATGCAATCAAGCGTGGCGCCTCGGATATCCACATTGAGCCTTATGAAAAAGTGTTGCGTGTGCGCTATCGAATTGACGGGGTGTTGCACGAAATAATGCGGCCGAGCATAAGTATGCGTGATGCTATTGTGTCCCGGCTGAAGATTCTGGCCCGGCTCGATATCTCCGAGCGCCGTGTGCCACAGGATGGACGCATCAAATTGCGCCTGTCCCGAGCCAAGACGGTTGATTTCCGGGTTTCAGTGCTGCCGATGCTGTTTGGTGAAAAGGTGGTGATGCGGTTGCTGGATCCGTCCAGTTTACAACTGGATATGACCAAACTGGGTTATCCTGAAGAGGCGCTGTCGAGGTTGAAGCATGCTATTCACCGCCCTTATGGCATGGTGCTTGTAACCGGCCCGACCGGTTCGGGTAAAACAGTCAGTCTGTATTCTGCCGTGGCCGAGTTAAACCGGCCTGGCGTTAATATCTGCACGGCAGAGGATCCGGTCGAGTTTAATTTTATGGGTATCAACCAGGTCAATGTGGATGTGGATGTCGGGCGAACATTTCCAGCCGTATTGCGTTCTTTCATGCGCCAGGATCCGGATATTATTCTGATTGGTGAAATACGTGATTATGAAACAGCAGCGATCGGTATCAAGGCCGCTCTGACAGGGCATCTGGTGTTGGCGACACTGCATACCAATGATGCGCCGTCCACCATGACGCGCCTGATTAATATGGGAATCGAACCATTTCTGGTGGGGTCTGCTGTGAATATGGTTTCTGCCCAGAGGCTGGCACGACGTATTTGCCCGGATTGCAAATCGCCCGAGAAAGTTCCTCCAGCCGCACTGCTGGATGCTGGCGTGCCGGAAAATGAGCTGAGTGGTTATCATCCAGTGCATGGTGCAGGTTGCCCGACATGCAACGGAACCGGCTACAAGGGCAGGACAGGTATTTATCAGGTTATGCCGGTTTTTGATGAAATCCGCGAAGTGATTTATGCTGGCGGGGACTCGGATCGGATCAACGCCATTGCCATGAAAAAGAATGTCAAAACGTTACGTATGGCGGCACTGGAAAAGGTGAAAGCCGGCGATATTTCACTTGAGGAGTGTCTGCGGGTTACGGCGGAGGATTAACGTGAAACAACTACGCGCCTGCATGGTTTTTACGACTCTGTGCCGACTTGGTAATATAATATTTCGTACCCCGGAGTGAAAAAAATATGTGCGGCAGGGTGAAAAACTGATGGCTACTTTTATATGGCAGGCAAAAAACAAACGGGATATGGTGGAAAGCGGTGAGATAGAAGCGCCTAAACGCGAAATTGCGGTGGCGATTCTGCGGCGGAAAGGTCTGGTTGATGTTAAAGTAAAGAAAAAACCAATTGAAATCAACCTTTTCCCAGATAAAGCCAATGACAAGGATATCTCCATCTTCTTCCGACAGCTTGCCACAATGATCAATGCAGGCTTACCTCTGGTACAATGTTTTGAGCTGGCCGAGCGAGGGGCTGAAAAAAAGGCCATGGTCAAGCTATTGGGTGATGTGCGCCGGAGTCTCGAGGACGGCAATTCGCTGGGTGAAACCATGCGCAAGTTTCCGGATGAGTTTGATCGTCTCACATGTGCCCTGGTTGAAGCAGGCGAGCAGGGGGGTATCCTTGATTCTATCCTGTTGAGACTTTGCACTTATAAGGAAAAAGCCCTCAGTCTGAAGGCAAAAATAAAATCTGCCATGGTGTATCCGATTGCCATTCTTGTCGTTTCATTCATTGTAACCGCCATTTTGATGATTTTCGTTATTCCGGTATTTGGTGAAATGTTTGCCGATTTCGGTGCCGATTTACCGGCGCCTACGCAGATTGCCATTTCGATATCCAATGTTTTTGTAGCATATTGGTATCTCATTATAGGCACACCGATAGCGTTGGTATTTGCTATCAGGGCAGTATACAAAACGCAGAAAGGGAGATATCAGCTGGATAAGTTGCTGCTTGCACTGCCCATCCTGGGCGACGTGTTACGCAAGGCTTCCGTGGCCCGTTTCTGCAGTACCTTTTCCACGCTGACGGCTGCCGGTGTTCCGATTCTGGAATCACTGGATACGGTGGCAGAAACATCGGGTAATGTGGTCATAGAGAAAGTCATTATTTCATCCAAGGAGTCTATATCACAAGGCCAGACTCTGACTGCACCGCTGGAAGAGAGTAAAATTTTTCCTTTGATGGTAACCCAGATGATTTCTATCGGCGAGCAGACCGGCAGTCTTGAAGAAATGCTGGCTAAAATCGCCGAATTTTACGAGGAAGAGGTCGATACAGCCGTGGATAATATGCAACAGTTAATGGAGCCTATGATCATGGCCTTTCTGGGTGTTGTGATCGGTGGCCTGGTCATATCCATGTACCTGCCTATCTTCAAGATGGCCTCCATCGTTTGATTTTGTACGGTTTCATGCGTTGGCCTTCAGCTAATGTGCAGCAGTGATGATTTGAGCTGATATGCGGCTGATTCTTTATCGTGCACTGGCGGCACTTGCGATTGCTGTTGTGGTGGCTATCTGGATTTATCCTACTTTATTGCCGATACAAAAACAGCTGATGATGGCTTCAGGGATCCTGTTCCTGATCCTGTTATTGCTACAGTCGGTTCTGGTTATCAGCCGGATTCCTGAAAACAGGCAACGGGTTTTCCAGTATTCATCTGACATCATGCTTTCCAGCCTGTTGATTTTCTCCAGTGGTGGTTTATTCAGTCCCTTCTACCTGTTGTTTGGTTTGATCATTATTGCATCAGGCACGCATTCTATCCGGTTGCTGCCGCTTGCGATGAGTACGCTGGCATGTTCCGGATATTTGGCTGCCGTGTATGGAGATGCCTGGTTTGTGCATGGTTCGGATTTGGATACACAGCAGGCACTGTACGTATTGTTACAAGTATCCGTTCTGATGCTGATTGGTAGCGTTATGGCTTATATTGCCAGACACCATGCCAGTCTGCGTGCAAGCAGTGACAAGATTGTTCGCCAGCATAGAAGACTTAAGGATATACACGATCACATTATGGCGGAGATGAGCGAGGGTGTGATCGTTCTGGACAGCAGCTTGCATGTCAGTGATATGAATGAATCGGCAGCTTCACTGTTGGGGAAAGAGTCAATTGATTCTCTACTTTCTATTCCTGCCCTGAATGCTTTTTTTTGCAAGCCGTTGTTGCCGGAAGTTCAATGTGAATATGATAACGATGGGCATACCTTACTGTTGACAGTCCGGAAATTAACCCCGGAAGATGATGCCGCATGGTTGTTGACACTGGTGGATATTTCCGAGATCAGGCATCTCGAGAAGCAGCTGATTCAGCAGGAAAAAATGGCGCTTCTTGGTAAAATGGCTGCCATTTTGGCCCATGAAATCCGCAATCCGATTCATACGATGGCTCAGGGACTGGAGATCATGGCTCGAACACATGAAAGCAATATCGATATTCAGGGTATTCTGCATGATGAAATGATGCGTTTAAACAGACTGGCCAGTATGATGCTGGAATATTCCAGGCCACTGCACCCGGAACCTGTTCAAACCTTTATGCCGGAAGTGATCAGATCATCCCTGAATCAGATGGATATTACAGGATGCAGAAAGGTGAACAGTCAATGCCTTGTGGATGAACTGTTGATAGACAGCGACCATTTCCGGCTGGTACTGGATAACCTGTTATCCAATGCGCTGGCTTACCGATACCCTGATAGTTATGTCACGGTATGCCTGGATGCTGACGACATGTTCTGGACGCTTCGTGTTGATAATGCCGGTGATATTCCAGCGGCCATTCGTGAAAAACTGTTTGAGCCGTTTATCAGTAGCTGTTCGAATGGCATAGGCTTGGGGCTGGCGACCGTGCAACAGGTTTGTATCGCCAATGACTGGATGGTTGAATCCAGTTTTGAAAACGGAAAGGTTCGTTTCACAATCAGCGGATTACTGCAGCCGGTCATGGAGCATGTGAAAGGCTATCATCTCGGTGAGGAGGAACGTGAGGTGGAGAATGGCTGAAATTTTACTTGTCGAAGATGAGGCGAATGCCCGCAAGATACTGTCACTGGGGCTGGAGTTGCAGGGGCATCAGGTATGTGTATGTGCTTCGCCCGTAGAAGCTGACAGGCAGTTGCAGTCCAGGACGTTTGATGTGGTTTTGACCGATTTGCGAATGGAAAATCGTGATGCAGGTCTGGAAGTTATCGATATGAGCAGAAAACATCAGCCGCACGCACGGGTGTTGTTGCTGACAGCTTATGCAAGCGCTGATACAGCAGTTGCTGCCATGAAACAGGGGGCATTTGATTACCTGACCAAACCGGTATCGAGCGAAGAACTGGCATCAGCAGTTGAGCGGGCTCTGTTTGATGCTGCATCCGATAACAATGAATCCGGTCGTGGTAAGCACAAATTTGACACGGGGTCGGAGCAGCCCTCCGTAGCTGGTGTTGCAGGGGAAATGCTGATGGGAGAATCCGAGCCCATGCAGCGGGTGCGGGATCGATTAAAGCGATCTGCAAATTCTGATTTTACAGTATTAATTTCAGGGGAGTCGGGGACGGGCAAGGAACTGGCGGCGCGGATGGTGCATGCTTATTCCAACCGTGCCAAGGGTGTTTTTATTCCGGTGCACTGTGGGGCTATACCTGACGGGCTGTTTGAATCCGAACTGTTCGGGCATCGCAGGGGGGCATTTACCGGGGCTGAGTGTGATCGTGCCGGTCTGATTGAATCGGCCAATGGCGGGACCCTGTTTCTTGATGAGGTGGGGGAGTTGCCAGCATCCGTTCAGGTCAAACTGCTAAGGGTATTGCAGGATAAACGGGTGCGCCGGGTCGGAGAGGACAGGGAACATGATGTGGATGTGCGCGTGATTGCTGCCACCAACCGTGATTTGGAAGCTGAAGTGAGACGGGGGAATTTTCGTGAGGATCTGTTTTTTCGTCTGAATGTTGTGCCGGTGCATATGCCGCCATTAAGACAGCACAGGGAAGATATTCCTTTGCTGGCCAGAGCAATCGTTCGCCAATATAGCGAGGGACGTTCACGCTTGACCGATGACTGTTTGCATAAACTGGTTTCATTGCCATTTACCGGCAATGTTCGGGAGCTGGAGAATCTGTTGCAGCGTATGTTGGCGCTGGCTGAAAGCAGTGAATTGGATATCCAGCTGCTGAATGAGGTGTATTCCGGTGTGCCAGCCGGTTCGGATGTGTCGCTCGATAGCATGCAGAAACAGGAAGGAGGCCTGGATGCATGGGTGGCTTCGATTGAACAACAGTTGATCGATGAAGCGCTTGCCAGGACCGGTGGTAATATTACCAAAGCTGCAAAAGAACTGGGGGTCAGCTTTCGTTCGCTCAGGTATCGGCTGAAAAAGACACTCCCCTCAAATGAGGAAGCATGACAGCAGTTATCGCACTGTCTGCCATCGTCGGTTTAATTGTTGGAAGTTTTGCCAATGTCTGCGTATATCGGATACCACGGCGTGAATCGGTTATGTTTCCCGGTAGTCATTGTCCAGCATGCCATCATGCCATTGCCGTCTATGATAATATCCCGTTGCTTTCATGGCTGATGCTGGCAGGTAAATGCCGGCACTGCAGCGTTCCGATTTCATGGCGTTATCCGCTGCTGGAACTGGTGATGAGTGTAAGCTGGGGGTTGCTGGCCTGGCATTTCGGAGCAGTGCCCGAGCTGGTTGTGGCATTATGCCTGTTCTTTCTGCTTTGGGTGTTGAGTTTTATTGATCTGGAAACAGGACTGTTGCCCAATGTCCTGACCTACCCGGGCATTGCTCTCGGGCTGTTGTTTTCCTGGTGGTTGGGGAACTGGCAGGATGCCCTGATCGGGGCAATAGCCGGTTATGGTATCTTCTGGTTGATTGCCCGTCTGTTTTTACGCCTGACCGGACGTGAAGGCATGGGTTACGGGGATTTTAAACTATTGGCTATGCTGGGCGCTTTTATGGGTTGGCAGGCACTGCCCTTTATTATTTTTGCATCATCAGTGGTTGGTACGTTTGCAGGGGTTATTATTTTGTTGCTGGCAAGGCAGGGCTTACGTGCCGAGATTCCATTCGGCCCGTATCTGGCCGCAGCCGGTATGGTGTGGTTTGTTTGGGGCAATGAGGTGTTGGCGTGGTATCTCGGTTTGGTCGGCATGAACACATGAGTCCGCATCGTATCGGTTTAACCGGAGGGATTGGTAGTGGCAAGAGCACGGTGGCCGGCATCTTTGCGAGCTTGGGAATTCCGGTTCTTGATCTGGATAAAGTTGGCCAAGGGGTGGTTCAAGCTGGTAGTTCGGGGTTAGAGCAGCTGGTTGATGCCTTTGGTGCAAATATTCTGAATCATGATGGCTCATTAAACAGGAAAGCTTTGGCTCAGTACTGTTTCCCGGATGCTGCCCGGACAGCAAAACTCAATGCGATTATGCATCCGTTGATTTGGCAGGCTGAGGAGAACTGGCTGAGTCAGCAACAGGGCGATTATGCTATTATTGAGGCATCCGTGCTGCTGGAATCAGGTGGTGCCGGTCGCATGGATGCCGTGATTGTGGTGCTTGCCGACATGGCGTTGAGACGCAAACGGGTCCTGGCCAGAGGGGAGCACAGCGAGGCAGAATTTGATGCTATTGTTGCACGGCAGTGTTCAGATACAACGCGACGTGAGGCTGCTGATTTTATGATTATCAATGAAGGGAGCCTGACACAATTGCGACAACAGGTTATCGATATAGAACGGTTGTTGCAAGAGAAGTATCATGTAAATTAAGCTGGCCGGGTTTGAATACATTGCCTTGGCAATGGCAGCGGGTGTTTCAATGGCAATGGGTGTATATTGGAGCGGCTTCAGGGAGAAACTGATTATTGTCAGGATGGCAATAATAGAAACACGGCCTGAACTCGGGGTTGACACAGAATCCGGATGCATTTAGAAATCCGTTCGTTGCCGTGGGATCTCCCGGCGTTCCGGTTGCCAATTTGGACTGGTTATGAGTCAACTTATCGTCAGCCGTTATATTGTTAAGCCTTCATTCGTTGTCACCCGTTATTTGTATCAGTGCATACTATGATTTCTACCACTGAACGTATCTATTATTTGGAGTATTCTTAATGTCTCAGGAAAGTGAAACACCACAGGAAGTGGCAGATTCGGTAACACCTGCTGAAAGCGGGGAGGTCATAAAACCTCGTCGCCGGGGTCGCCCCCGCAAAGTGGTGGAAAGCCCGGCAACTGATCCGGTTGATTCAAAAGAAAGCCAGCCGGAAAAAGCACAGGCTGAGGATAAACCCCGCCGTCGGGGTCGTCCTCGCAAGGTTGTTGAGAGTCAGGACAGTGAAAGCAAGGAAGTTTCCGCTGAGCCAGCTTTAAAGGAATCACCTCAGGCAAATGAATCACCTCAGGAAGCCAATCAGGAACAGCCACGTCGCGGACGCTGGAAAAAAGGCGAGCGCAATAATAAACGCGGACGCCGTGACGATTCGGAAGAGAAAATTTCCGATGAAATGGAAGGTATCACACTGCACCTGAAAGAAATTTCAGCCAAATCTCCAACCGAATTGCTGGAGCTGGCCGATTCCTATGATATCGATAATGCAGCGGGTATGCGCAAGCAGGAACAGGTATCTGCTATTCTGCGCGCTCATGGTCTGCGCGGCGGCACGATTTACAGCGAAGGTGTACTCGAGATTCTGCCGGATGGGTTCGGTTTCCTGCGTTCTCCCGATGCCAATTATTTGTCCGGACCGGATGATGTCTATGTATCGGGCCATCAGATTCGCCGGTTTTTCCTGCGCAAGGGTGATACCGTGGCCGGAGAAATCAGGCCACCGCGCCGGGGCGAAAAATATTTTGCCCTGAAAACGGTTGATACCACCAATGGAGAATCGCCGGAACAGGCTCGCACCAAGGTGTTGTTCGATAATCTTACGCCGTTGTATCCGAATGAGCGCTTGCATATGGAAATCGAGAATCCGGCCAAAAAGGATATGACCGGCCGTATCATTGATATCGTTTCCCCGATTGGTAAAGGTCAGCGCGCGCTGCTGGTGGCGCCGCCACGCACGGGTAAAACAGTCATGATGCAGTCGATTGCGCATTCCATCGAGGCCAACCATCCGGAAGTGGAATTGATGGTATTATTGATCGATGAGCGTCCGGAAGAAGTGACGGATATGAAGCGCTCGGTGAACGGAGAAGTGATTTCCTCCACCTTTGATGAACCGGCTCAGCGCCATGTTCAGGTATCTGAAATGGTGATCGAGAAGGCCAAGCGCCTGGTTGAGCATGGCAAGGATGTGGTCATTCTGCTTGATTCGATTACCCGGCTTGCCCGTGCCTATAACACTGTGGTTCCATCCTCCGGCAAGATTCTTACCGGTGGTGTGGATGCCAATGCGCTGCATCGTCCCAAGCGTTTCTTCGGTGCGGCCCGAAACATTGAAGATGGCGGTTCGCTGACGATTATCGCTACAGCACTGGTTGAAACCGGCTCGAAGATGGATGAAGTGATTTTCGAGGAGTTCAAAGGCACCGGTAACATGGAAATCAGGCTGGATAGAAAATTAACCGATAAACGTATTTTCCCGTCCATTGATATTGCGCCATCAGGTACACGTAAGGAAGAGTTGCTGACGCCTCCCGATGATCTGCAAAAAGTGTGGATTCTGCGCAAGATTCTCTCTCCAATGGGTACCGTTGATGCGATGGAGTTTCTGCTGGACAAGCTGAGCCCGACCAAAAATAATGCCGAATTCTTTGAACGGATGAATCAGTAAGGGCGGGAAATATGAAGGGAGCATACAGAAAGTCAGATCCTTCCTGAATTCTCAATTCTCCAATGCTTGCGGTAATTCATGGAACCTCGGGATGTGATAATCCCATATTCCTTTTGCTTCGCGGCTAATCCATACCGTTTTGCAGCCCAGTTCCCTGGCTACCCGCAAATTATCGGCCATATCATCCACC
>JAUZQH010000095.1 GCA_030951065.1 Mariprofundus sp.
AACAGAAACAACATTAAAAAACCTAAAACAAGTTTTGAATTTGCCCAAAATACCAAAAAGAATAGAGTGTTATGATATTTCTAATATTCAAGGATCTTATGCGGTTGGCTCAATGGTGGTATTTACAAATGGTAAAATAGATAAATCACAGTACAGAAAATTTAAAATACAAACTAAAAAAGAGCCAGAGGGTTTCATGGGAGGGGCGATTCCCGGGGTTCACTGACTTACAGGTATATCCCTATTAATCCAATCAGGATAATCACCAGAATCGGAAATAATACAGGCGCAAGAGATGTGATCCTGTTGAATACATCTGTTCCGGAGATCTCGGATATTTTAGGCAGCAGCATCTGGGCAGAACCGAATAATTCTACTGCATCTCTGGATGACATGACTTCGCAGTTTGACCAATATGCTTTATCAGTGAGTACCAGCTCCCATGGAGCGGGATCACTCTGCTCCGCAGCTGTATGGAATCCGGGCTTGTCAGCATCAATTCCGGAAGCGTCCATGACAATAAATTCTTCAACCGGCGGGTAATATAATTCATTATCCAGCCGCAACTCTCTGACTGCCCACCAACCACAATCAGGGCACGTTATGGCATGTGTTGAAACAACCGGCCTGGAAGCTTGTTGAAAAAACTCCTGTGAAGCTTCAGAAGGATCCACATGACGCGTGTTAAGATCAGCATGACAATGAGGACATTTTTTCAACGCAAGTTTTTTTCTGTTGAAAGAAATGATGTCATAACAAACTGTTTTCATCTGTTCTCCTGCTATACGGTTATCTTTATCGCAAACGATAGCAGGGTCAGTTCCAGTCTGGC
This sequence comes from Mariprofundus sp., assembly GCA_030951065.1. Classification (GTDB taxonomy): domain Bacteria; phylum Pseudomonadota; class Zetaproteobacteria; order Mariprofundales; family Mariprofundaceae; genus Mariprofundus. The sequence continues at coordinate 833 of JAUZQH010000095.1, forward strand.
AAAGCACCAGGCCGGCGATTCAAGGCCACCAGGGCAATACCGCCGGAAAACATCAAAGCAAGCTCCTGAATATAGCCAATACAGAATCCATAATCTGGAGAGCAATCAACGAACTGCCTGTTTCATGGTTACCAGTGCAATTCCACCCAGAATCATCATACCGGTCAGTACCAGTCGCATAGTAACCGGTTCCTGCATCATCAGTATACCTCCGGCAGCTGCCAGCAGGGGTACGGATAGTTGTACGGTGGCCGCCGTTGCCCCGCTCATTCTGCTGACCACTTGATACCAGAGCGCGTAACCCAGCCCTGATGCCAGAGCACCTGAAGCCATTGCCAGCATCACGCCATCGACATTTCCGTGCATCCGGTCCAGTGAAAACAGCAGCATGGCCGCAGCCATTGGCAGAGTCAGCAGAAAATTCCCGGCTGTCTGCACCAATGGGTTGTTTGATGCTCTGCCGCGCAGGGAATACATACCCCATGCCACGCCTGCTACGGCCATCAGCACAGCACCCCACAACGATGGCGCGCTTGCACCGGGCAATAACAGAAACACCATGCCCGCCACTGCCAGGATATAACCGGCCCAGACCCGTATTCCGGGCCGTTCGCCGGAAATCAGCGATGCAGTCATCATGGTCAGTTGTACTGCCCCGAACAGAATCAGTGCGCCCGTAGCCGTGCTCACACTCAGATAGGCAAACGAGAATCCGGTCGCATAAATGTACAACCATGTGGCTGATCTCCAGCTGCCGGCCCGCAACACATGATGCCTGTTTTTAGCACTGAATTCCGCTCGAAATAATATCAGTATCGTCAACATCAACGCACCGGATGCCAGACGAATGGCAGTGAAACTTGCAGCATCTATCGACGCTCCGGCCAGTGCCATCCGGCACAGGACGGAGTTGGCGGCAAAGGCCAGCATGGTCAATGATGTCAGCAATATCAGCTTCATCTGTCAGGATTGTCAGTTCGGGACGTCAGTTTGAAAATGATGCAAAGGGCACATGTGCCTGCAGTCGCCTGCCGGCATCATTGATTACATCATATCCTGTGGATCAGTCGCGAAAATTGGTGAATGACAATGGCCTGTCCGAATCCATACCGCGAACCAGGGCCATAACAGCCTGCAAATCATCGCGTTTTTTGCCGGTAACACGAACCTGATCACCCTGAATGGAAGCCTGTACCTTCATTTTTTCCTGCTTGATGTTTTTCACAATGGTCTTGGCCAGTTCGGTGCTGACGCCCTGCTTGATCAGAATCTCCTGCCGTTTGCAACCGCCACTGGCATCTTCGGGATCATTGTATTCCAGACAGGATGGATCCAGTTTGCGGCGCACCAGCTTGGCACGCAGAATCTCCGTTACAGTATTGAGTTTGTTAATGTCATCACCTATCACAGTGATGCTATGCTCACCCAACTCACTACTGGCCTTGCTTCCCGTGAAATCATAACGGGTGGTAATTTCCTTGATCACCTGATTCACAGCATTACTCATTTCCTGCATATCAGTTTCGCTGACAATATCAAAACTGGGCATGGTTCACTCCTTACGCCGTTGACTGCACAGGATATTCCGGTTGTTCCGGAACATCCATTCCAAAAACAAAACTCTGCCGTTTCAAACTTTGACAAGCAATGAGGCTGACTTAAGCTTGGCAACCGGAAGGAGATATATGTGTCCAACGCATTCAAACATGATTTTTCAGAAAAATTTTCGGCTGGTCTGAGCCGTATCAAAAAGCGCAAGCTGCCAAAGCTGTCAGCCCCCTCTCCCCGCTGGTATCCTGTGCTCGGCGCACTGGCCGGTTTTCTGTTTATCCTGCTGTTCATCGGCGGTGCAGGCCAGGATGCACGCGCCAGGATGACCGTGCCACATGAAGAATGGCTGAATGCTGTGCACCCGGCTGTCAGCACCGCTTTGCGCATACGCAATGAACAGCTGCACTCCGGAGACCATGCTGTTGCCGCACTGCAACGTCTGGGCTTTGGCAAGTCGGAAAGTCACCGCATGGTTGCCACGGCCAACGAGAAATATCAGTTGAAGAATGTACGCGCCGGACAGGTTTTCAAGCGTGTGGATTCGGATAACGGGATTGATTTTTACTATAATGTAGATGCTGAAAAACGCTTGCACCTGCACCAGCAAAAAGGTCAAACAGACTGGCAGGCCAAGATTGAACCCCGCAAGATATACAGCCGTCAGCGCATCTCCTCAGGCACGATTGAAGGCAGCCTGTTCGGTGCTGCCGAACGCGCCGGCATGGATCAGCGAACAACCATGAATCTGGTCGATATTTTTGCCTGGGATATTGATTTTGCCAGGGATATGCGCAGTGGTGATACCTTCAAGGTCATCTATGAAGAACGCTATGACGATAACGGAAAAACGCTTGAGAGTAACATCCTGGCAGCACAATTTGTCAATCAGGGCAAAACATACCAGGCCGTCCGCTATGAACAGGCTGATGGCAAGGTCAGTTATTTCACGCCGGACGGGAAAAGTATGCGCAAGGCTTACCTGAAAGCCCCGGTTAAATTTTCGCGCATATCGTCCCGTTTCCATCTCAAACGCAAACACCCGATTCTCGGTTACACGCGCGCCCATCGCGGTGTCGATTATGCCGCCCCCAGTGGTACGCCCATCCATGCTATTGGCGATGGCTATATCGCTTTCAAGGGTTGGAAAGGCGGTTATGGCCGTTTTATTCTGATCCGACACAACAATCGCCAGCACTCAACTGCGTATGCACATATGCGCCGTTATGCACGGGGCATCAAAAAAGGTATGCATGTCAAACAGGGGCAGATTATCGGTTATGTCGGCATGTCCGGATTAGCCACGGGGCCGCATCTGCATTTTGAGTTCCGTTCACGCGGCCGCGCCGTGAATCCGCTGACGGTTAAACACCCGCCTGCCAAACCTGTTGCCAAATCGGAACTGCCCCGCTTTTTGCAACAAACCGCTCCGCTTCTGGGTCAATTGAAACAACAACAGACCGGACTGGTCTGGAGCTGATATGCATGCCAGTCTCCTGAAATGACGCAGACGATAATTACACCGCAACAACAATCATGGCTGGATAAAGCGCACCGGGTACTGGATATCGAAATCGCTGCCATCAAGACTCAACATGATGTGCTGGGGGCTGAATTTATTCAGGCCATCGAAACAATCCTTGCACTGGATGGCCGACTGGTGGTGGTTGGTATGGGTAAATCCGGCATTATCGCCAAAAAGATTGCCGCCACCTTCGCATCCACCGGCACACCGGCATTTTTTGTACACGCCGCTGAAGCACAGCACGGTGATCTGGGTATGATTACCGGACATGATGCCGTACTTGCGCTCTCGCACAGTGGAGAAACAGCCGAGGTGTGCGGCCTGCTTCCTGAAATCCGGCGTCGTGGTGCAAAAGTCATTGCTATTACCGGCAATACCGCATCCACACTGGCCCGTTATGCCGATACGGTACTGCATATTCCTGTCGACAAGGAAGCCTGCCCTTTGAATCTGGCCCCTACCGCTTCGACGACAGCCACACTGGCGCTGGGAGATGCGTTGGCTGTCGTTGTACTCAAACAACGTGGGTTCAAGGAAGAAGATTTCGCCCGTGTACACCCGGCCGGCAGCCTTGGCCGCAAATTGCTGCGCGTGGCCGATGTCATGCACAGTGGCGATGAATTACCTCTGGTGACAGCAGATGCCAGTTTGCGTGAAGCGATTATGGTCATGAGCAGCCACAGGCTCGGCGTTACCGGTGTCACCGAGGCAGGTAAACTGATCGGCTGTCTGACCGATGGCGATCTGCGTCGTATTCTCGAAGCCGGTGACCTTGATATTGAGGCGCCAGTGCACATGCAGATGCACCCTGAACCGGCGACCATCACGGCCAACAAACTGGCCAGTGAAGCCCTGCACTGCATGGAAACAAGGAAGATCATGGTGTTATTCGTATGCGATAGCGCACAGCAGGCGCTTGGCGTGGTGCATATGCATGATATACTGCAGGGAGAAACCCGATGAATCAGAAAAAACCGGAGCAGAAAAATCCGTTACAGAAAACCGGGTTTGATTTCCCCTTCGACAAGGCACGTCATATCCGCATGCTTATTCTGGATGTCGACGGCGTTATGACCGGTGGTTCCATTATCATGGATCAGCACGGCGATGAATGGAAAGCCTTTAACGTCCGTGACGGGCACGGCATCAAGTTATTACAACGTGCCGGCATCTGTGTCGCTATCATTACCGGTCGATCCTCCAGCGTTGTGACTGCCCGTGCGCAGGATCTCGGCATCGAGTTTGTTATTCAGGGATGCCTGAACAAGGCGGAAGGTCTGGCCGATCTGGAACAACAATCCGGCATCAAAGCCGAATATTGTGCCATGATGGGCGACGATGTGCTCGATCTGCCACCTATGTATCAATGCGGTCTGAGTCTGGCCCCGGCCGATGCACATCAGGCCGTATGTTCCCATGCCGACTGGATTTCAGATGCTGCCGGTGGACACGGCGCTATCCGGCAAGCTGCGGAAGGCTTGATTCTGGCGACAGGTGCATGGAATGAAGTGATTGAGTCCCGTTATCACACCACTCCCATTGAATGTGGCTGGAATTTGTAAACGCTGTTGATGAAAAAAAAAATATGGCGAAGCCTGAAATGGACCAGTTTGATCGTATCCGTGGCCAGTATCGTAGTGGCGATTGTGCTGATGCGTATGAGCGGGCCGAAAGAAGTTACTTCGACCGGGACTGATGCGGAAGAGTCGAAAACCCGGGTCGAAAGCCCGATTGTTGTTGAACGAAAAGACGGAAAAATCACATGGCAATTGCGTGCCCGGGAAGCCAACCAGCAACTCGATGGAAAAATGCATCTGATCAGCCCGGTTCTTGTACTCTACACTGAAGGCGGAAAGGACATCAATATTGCAAGTGACCAGGCATGGTTTGAACCCCTGCAACGTAATGTGCGTTTCAAGGATCATGTCGTGGTGCATTATGATACCTGGACCATGCAGACTGCGATGATGATTTACGTCAGCGCCAAAGATGAAATTCATGTGCCCGGTAAATTCCGCATACAGGGTGAAAGCATCAGAGCCCGCGGCAAAAATATGCGCTTGCACCGGACAACTGAAAAGATTGATGTGGAAGATGGTATCTGGATCGAAGATTCAGACCCGCACTGGCAAGGAGTATTATTAAAATGACCATCCAGCGTAATCTGTTGTCAGTTATATTTATGCTGATCATTGCTCTGCTGCCAAGCCAGTTATGGGCCGGAGCCGTGAACATAGAAGCCGGAAAAATGACCATTTATCATAAAAGCAACCGGGTTGTTTTTACCCAAAAGGTCCATTTGACACGGGATGATTTTGAACTGTATTGTGATCGCCTGGTTGCCTATTATACGGACAAGGATCTCGACCACGCCGAAGCATTTGGTAATATCAGGCTCCGGAATGGAAAAGTAAAAGGAACTTCCGATAACGCAGTATTCAACCAGAGTAAAGGTACGGTTACACTGATAGGTAATGCTGTACTGAAACAGGATGGCAGCCATGTTGAAGGTGACCGCATCGTTCACGATATGAACAGTGATCAGACTGTAGTGACCCCGGTCAAAGGTGGCAGAACACATATGACCATTGAATCGG
>JAUZQH010000096.1 GCA_030951065.1 Mariprofundus sp.
GTCACGATGGTATAGGAGTCCGAATGTAAATACTGTCGAAATCTGACCAGCATATTTTTTTCAGCATTGCCTATCACACTGATCGTTCGAATATCGGCAGGAATGGCGCCAATCTCACTGCCATGCCCAACCAAATGATAACCACAACTATTAAGCATTAGCAGATTTGCTAACAGAACGGCCACCCAGGCCGTCATCGGATCAATATACCGCACATATTTCATGCCGGCTTCACCACAATATTCAGCAAACGACCCGGCACCAGAATCACTTTGACGACCTGCATCCCGTCCAGCCATTTATGGATAGAAGCATTGGCCATGGCTGCTGCCATCGCTTCATCCTGACCGGCATCTTTGGCAATGCTAATCTCGCCGCGTTTCTTGCCCTGAATTTGCACCACCAGCGTAATCTCGTCCTGAGCCAGTGCCGATTCATCCACTTGCGGCCAGCTGCTAACCACGGCTGTTTCTTCCATTCCAAGCCGCTCACCGATTTCACAGGCAAAGTGGGGAACGAACGGTGCCAGCATTGTGGCAAGAGCCTTCATGCCTTCGCCATACGCTGCCTTGCCGGAAATGCCTGTTGGTTTATAAGCGTGTAAACTGTTACTGAGCTCCATCAATGCTGCAATCGCCACATTGAAGGCAAAACCGTGTTCAAATGCATGGGTGACTTTTTTGATGGTCGAATGGATTGCAAAACGAATGGCTTTTACGCTTGCTGCATCGTCATTACTATCCTCCTCATCGTGACTCTCATCCAGCTTTTGCAGTAGCCGCCAGACACGCCCCAGGAAGCGGTGCGCACCTTCCACACCGGCATCATTCCATTCCAGATCCTTCTCCGGTGGAGCGGCAAACAGGGTGAACAACCGTGCTGTATCCGCCCCGAAGCGTTCGATAATAGCATTCGGGTCAACCGTATTACCCTTGGATTTGGACATTTTGGTACCGTCCTTGAGTACCATGCCCTGCGTCAGCAGGTTTTTGAATGGTTCATCACCACCCTGCTCAGCAGTGAACAGCCCCGCATCACGCATCAGCTTGTGATAAAAGCGGGCGTAAAGCAGATGCAAAACGGCATGTTCGACGCCCCCGATGTATTGATCGACCGGTGCCCAGCGATCCATATCAGCAGCATCGACCATGGCTTGCGAATTGCGCGGACTTACATACCGGTTCATATACCAGGATGATTCCATGAAGGTATCAAACGTATCGAGTTCACGCTCTGCAGGTTTGCCGCACTGCGGGCAATCGGTATGTTTGAATGTTTCGCATTCAGTCAGGGGAGATGCACCGCCGGTCGGTTGCAAGTGGGTTGGCAGCTCCACCGGCAGCTGGTCATCCGGGACGGGTACTGCACCGCAATCAACGCAATGCACAACCGGGATCGGTGCCCCCCAATAGCGCTGGCGAGACACCAGCCAGTCGCGCAGGCGATATTGCACACGTTCACGACCTTTGTTGTTTTCGGCCAACCATACCGTGATAGCCTGTTTCGCCTCAGCGGACACAAGCCCGTCAAACTGCCCTGAATTCATTAACATGCCGGCATCGGTAAATGCCGCTGATTCGATATCCCAGTCACCCGTGACAGGTTTAATGACCTGTTTAACAGATAAGCCGTATTTTCTGGCGAACTCAAAATCGCGCTGATCATGCGCGGGCACACTCATGACTGCGCCGGTGCCGTAACCCATCAATACAAAATTAGCCACCCACACCGGCACTTTATCACCGCTGATCGGGTGAATCGCGTGGAAGCCGGTCGGCATGCCCTTCTTTTCCATCGTTTCGACATCGGCTTCCTTGGTGGAAATTTTACTGCATTCTTCCAGAAAGCCTGCCAGTTCAGGATTCTCTTTGGCTGCTTTGACTGCCAGCGGATGCCCGGCCGCCACCGCCATATAGGTCACACCCATCAGCGTGTCGGGGCGGGTGGTGAAAATATCCAGTGTTTCATCGCTGTTTTCCAGCCCGAAGGAAACTTCAGCACCGGTCGATTTGCCGATCCAGTTGCGCTGCATGCCCACCACTTTTTCCGGCCACCCCGTTAACTGGTCAAGATCGGCCAGCAGCTCCTCGGCATAATCGGTGATGCGAATAAACCACTGTTTCAGCTTCTTGCGGATTACCGGTGTATCGCAGCGCCAGCATACACCGTCGACCACCTGTTCGTTGGCCAATACCGTATGACAGGGATCACACCAGTTCACTTCGGCATTGGATTGATAAGCCAGTCCCTTCTCTATCAGCCGGGTAAACATCCATTGTTCCCAGCGATAATAATCGGGGTGACAGGTGGCAATTTCACGATTCCAGTCATAGGAAAGCCCCAGCCGTTTGAGTTGGCCCCGCATCTGATCAATATTGGCATAGGTCCACTCGGCTGGCGGGCGGTGATGTTTAATCGCGGCATTTTCAGCCGGCAACCCGAAGGCATCCCAGCCGATCGGATGCAATACATTAAAACCCTGCATGCGTTTATAACGTGCCACAGCATCGCCCAGACAATAATTGCGCACATGGCCCATATGCAGGTTGCCGGACGGGTAGGGGAACATGACCAGACAATAATAGGATTCCTGCTCATCATCTTCGCGGGCAGTATCAATGCCCGATTCAAACCATTTCTGTTGCCATTTGGCTTCGATTTCCTGTGCTGAATAACGCTCTGACACCGACTACAACCCCTTGTTTTACTGAGCAGCGGATGATGATGGCATTAGCCCTGAATGAAAAGG
>JAUZQH010000097.1 GCA_030951065.1 Mariprofundus sp.
CCCTGCCGCTCTCAACTCAACCAGTGCAGGGTGCTGCCAGCTGATACCGGGGCTGACAATCAAGCGGGCAAACCCTTTTAGAAGCTCCGCATCCAGACGGCCGATATGCAAAGCAATGTCCATGCCTTCAGGCAAGCTGACCGGAGACTCATCGAATGCCTCACAGACAATACCCCGGCGCATCAGGAAAGATACCACTGCCTGGCCGGTTTTACCCATGCCGATAACAGCAGTTGCCATTTTCTGATCATGCATCATGCCGCTCATCTGATTTTGAGGGTGGAAAGCGCCACCAGCGCCAACAGAATGGAAATAATCCAGAAACGAACAATCACTTTCGGTTCAGCCCAACCCTTTAATTCATAATGGTGATGAATCGGTGCCATGCGGAATACCCGCTTGCCGGTCATTTTAAAGCTGGCCACCTGCACCATCACCGATACCGCTTCCAGCACAAACAGACCGCCGGCAATGGCCAGCAGAAACTGCTGATGCACCGCACAAGCGACAAAACCCAGCGCACCACCAAGTGCCAGTGCACCCACATCACCCATAAACACCTGAGCCGGATAGGTGTTATACCACAGGAAACCAAGACAACCGCCAACCACAGCTCCGCAGAACACAGCCAGTTCGCCTGCACCGGGAACAAACGGAATCATCAAATAGGCTGAAAACTTGGCATGGCCGGCCAGATAGACGACCACAGCCAGCGCACTGGCCACCATAAAGGTCGGCGCCACGGCCAGCCCGTCCAGCCCGTCAGTCAGGTTGACTGCATTAGAGGTGCCAACCAGAACGAATAGTACAAATACCGGGTAAAACCAGCCCATATCCCACTGCGAATTAAAGAAGGGAATATCCACAATGGGATCAGTCATCAGCATTAATCCGGCGGCAGCTATTCCGCCAATCATACATTGCAGAATCAGTTTCCAGCGCCCCGCCAACCCTTTCGGGTCACGGCGAATGATTTTCAGATAGTCATCCAGCCAACCGATAACACCATAGCCAAGCGTTACCAGTAACGCCAGCCAGACAAAACCGTTGGTTAAATCTGCCCACAACAGGGTGGCAATCGTCAATGACAACAGGATTAATACCCCGCCCATGGTCGGCGTGCCCTGCTTGATCAAGTGTGTTTGAGGTCCGTCATTTCGAATGGGCTGTCCCTTGCCCTGATGCGCTTTCAGCCAGCGGATAAACAGCGGCCCCAGCAGCCAGCACAACACCAGCGATGTCACCAGCGCATAGACTGTACGAAACGTGATATACTGAAACAGATTAAAGAAAGAAACCTGATCATGCAGTGGATACAGGAGATTATAGAGCATGCACACCCTCCCCTGAACAAAGCAGTTCCACCACGGCATCCAGTGCCATGGCGCGCGAAGCTTTGACCAGCACCGTATCACCGGCTACAAACATGGTATCGGCCAGCGAGACGAGCGCTTCATCCGTTGAGGAAAACCATCTGGCCTCTGCGTGTTTCTCTGCCAGCGCCTGCATTTGCATGCCAATCAGATAAATACTGTTCAGACCGCCAATATCGAGTTCGGCATGCAAATATTCCGATGCATCACCCAATTCGGCCATATCACCCAGAATGGCAATCCTGTTGCCCGGCAAAGCACGCAGCGTATCAATGGCTGCCTGCATGGATACCGGATTGGCATTGTAGCTGTCATCCAGAACCACCGCGCCATTTTTCCCCTCACAGCGCTGCATACGGCCGGCCACTGGCTGCCAGCCAGCCAGCGCATCAGCAACTTCAGCCAACGTGTGCGGACATTCACGGTCATGCAAAAAACGCAGCATGATCGACGCAGCAAAGGCGTAGTTCTCGGCCCAGTGGCGAGCCGGCAAGTCCAGTGTTACCGAATGCTGCAGGCCTTTATAAGCAAGTGTCAGCTCACAACCATTCAGTCGCCAGTCAACTATTTCATCATCCTGCGCGTCATCAACAGCGATAATCTGCCCAGGCACAGCGATATGGTTCGCCCGCATCAGGGCTGCTACATCCTTACCAAGAGCACACCAGCCACCATCACGCAAACTTTCCAGCAATAATGCCTTTTCCCTAACCACTCCCGACAGTCCACCCAGGCCTTCGCTATGGGCTGCAGTCATACCCGTCAACACAGCAATATCCGGCCGCACCATCGCTGCCAGTCGAACCATTTCACCGCATTCACTAATACCACATTCAACAACAGCGATATCGGCATCATCTGGAACACGCAGCAGTGTCTGCGGCACTCCGATCAGGTTATTGAGATTAGCGCGGGTAGCCGCAACCTTGAAGCCCATAGCGGTAAAACCTGTTTCCAGCATCGAGCGCAGACTTGTTTTACCATACGACCCGCTAATGGCAATAACGGTCGTATCTGACAAACACATACGCCAGGCATGGGCAATATCACCCAGTGCCCGCAAGGTATCTTCCACCTCCAATATGCTGTTATCCAGACCGGACCAGAGAGACACCCCCTGATGGTCACCAATCAGCGCCTGTGCCTGATCAGCTACTGTTGCTGCAAATGTATGACCGTCGAAACTGGGCCCCCGCAAGGCAAGAAATGCCTGGCCTGATTCAAAATCACGCGTATCGGTTGCTACGCCGGTGATGACCTCCGGAATAGCGCCCGACCAATGACCGTTTGTGACACTCGCCATTTCACTGCCGCTCATCCGCATACTGACTCCCGATCAAGTCCGTGTTTGCGGTGTAAATATTTGTTGGCAATATCCGCATCCAGCCATGGCAGGCGCTGGCCGCACACTTCCATGTATGCCTCATGCCCTTTACCTGCAATCACCAGTACATCACCATCCTGCAAACAATTAACGGCTTCCGAGATGGCCTGTTCCCTGTCCAGCTGCAGATGAACCTCAGCCCTATAGGGCTGGGACATGCCATGCTCAATCTCCGATGCAATCACTGCCGGCAGTTCACCGCGCGGATTATCAGATGTAATCCAGACCACATCAGCCAGATTAGCAGCAATCTCACCCATATGTGGTCTTTTCTCACGGTCACGTTCACCGCC
>JAUZQH010000098.1 GCA_030951065.1 Mariprofundus sp.
TTCACATGCCCGAACTCGGCGCGCAGCGCTGCTGCTGCCCGCAATAAATTATCTTCAGGCTCGATATTGGAGCCCATACCAACCAGCACGTCAGCCATGCCTTCCCCTTTCAATCAGCACCGCGACATTCTCACTGCCTCGCACCGCACCGGGCTTGGACATCTTCAACCGCAGCCAGGGCACACCGAACTCATAAAGTACAATATCAGCACAATGCTCGGCCAGCGACTCGATCAAACCAAAGCTGGAAGACTCAACAAAGGCAATCAGCCGCTTGGATACCGCTTTATAATCCAGCGTATCTTCAATACTGTCTGTTTGTGCCGCCCTGGTGATATCCCATGCCATTTCCAGATCCAGGCGCACGGTCTGCCGGATCTCACGCTCCCAGTCGTAAATACCGATCACGGTACGCACTTCAAGACCTTCTATCAACACCCTGTCAGCTCCGTTCATCATATACTCCCTGTCGTTTTTTCCATGTGAAACTTGACATTAATAGCCCTCCCGACACAATTCGCCCGCTTTTTTCACAGGGACATAGATTCATCACGGGAGCACACCAATGCGCAATGACACCATCAAGGCAACAGAAGAAATCGTCTCCTGCTCCGACAACGGACAGCATCCGTTAGTATATATCAGCCTGAAAACCGGTTCTGGCCAGTGCCAGTATTGCAGTCAGAAGTTTATCCGGATCTCAAAACCTGAAACAACTGAAAAAGCTGCCGCCTGACCCCTCATCCGGCATCGCGCTGCCTGTTGATTTGAAACAGCGCCACACCAGTCGCCACCGATACATTCAGTGACTCAACCAAACCCGGCATGGGAATCCTGATCAACTGATCGCAGGTCTCCCGCACCAGCCGCCTTATCCCCTTACCTTCCGACCCCATCACCACAGCCGTTGCCCCTGACAGGTTCACATCATAAATCGAAGCATCCGCCTCGCCGGCCAGCCCGACAGTCCAGAACCCCTTATGTTGCAACTGTTCGATACAGCGTTTTAAATTAGTCACCTGCAACACAGGTAATCGTGCCAGTGCACCACAAGCTGATTTTGCCACTACCGGCGAGTGCAAGTCGGCAGCATGATCCTTCGGAACAATAACAGCCGCGCAACCGGTTGCTTCCGCAGTACGCACACAGGCCCCCAGGTTATGTGGATCCGTCACCTGGTCCAGCAGCAATACCAGCGGTGACCGATCCATATCCAGTGCCTTCAACCAGTCCTCAAAAGAGGCCAGCCGCATCACACCCGCTGTTGCCATTTTCGCCACCACGCCCTGATGCGGCACGCTACCAGACAAACGAATCAAGGCCTGCCTTGGCACAAAAGAAAAACGAACACCGGCTTTTTTGGCCAGATGGATCAACTCATTGATTCGCGGATGCCGCTTGCCCTTTTCGATCAGTAACTCATCAATCGGATCGCTGGCATCCAGTGCATGTTTGACGGCATGAATACCCGCAATAACTGAACGGTCAGCGCTCATACATGCTCCTGAATGCATCTATAAAATGATCGAACATCTCCGGCGGCAAGGCATTGATCCCGGCTGCAGCTTTCCGCCCACCGCCGGACGGAAACTGCATACACAGTTCATCCGCGCCGGTTTTATTGTTCAGCGGTGCCCGTACGCTCACCCGATAACCGCCCTCCGGCAGTAGCGTCATCAGAGCATGCGCCCGATCGGGTGCACCGCGCGCCAGTTCATTGCCAAACACACCTGATACACGACGCGTCCATGCCGCATCCGGCAACAACAGCACCTTGATGGATTCCGTCTGGATTTCCGCCGTCAATTCCCGCGCCCGCTCCATATCGGCAGCAAAGCCATCCGCCAGCGTGCAATAAGCCGCCGATGCACCCATAAACTCAAACGGATTTTCATACCCACTGATCTCACGATACAGTACGTCCGGTGCAAAATAGAGATCGTCCAGTGTGACCCCGTAACCATTATAATTGATCAGCGTACCCAGATGCTCAAGCTGCTGTAATTCTGCATCAGGCAAGCCCAATGGAGCCGCCGCCGAGCGGGCTGCATCGAACAAATTATCTCCAAATGCAGCCGTCACAGCCCAGGGCAGGTATGCACCATCCAGATATTCGTTCACCAACAGACTGGTACAAGTATCGGCAGATGTATTAATGCACGCATCCAGCTTGGCTGATACAGGAATCTCGCCGGCAAAATGATGGTCAAAATATTGAACAGCGGCACCGGCCTCAAGCAATCGAATCAGATGATCACGGTTTTTATCCAGCGAAATATCCAGTACCGTCACCTTATCACAGGCTTCCGCATTGACTCGTTGCAACAGTGATATATCACGTTTTACACCGGTAACCAGTTCGGCATCACACGGCTCAGCCAGCCGCAACTGGTGCAGCGCGCAAATGCCATCGGCATCACCGTTAAACACATCAAAATATTTCATACCCGAAAACTCGGCAACTCCACCACCAAAAGCAACCCGCGTATTCGGGTTTGTGCTTGTAAGCTGCAAGAGCACTGTGTTTATACCCCTCCTTAACGCGCATGGACTTTTTCCACCCCATGATATGAAATTTTATCATGGGGTGGAAAAAGTCCATGCGCGTTGTTTATTTCATATTAAAACCAGCCCTTTTCCTTGAACGAGAGCACTTCGGTCCCGGCAAGCAGAAAGTGATCGAGAATTTTAATTTCCAGA
>JAUZQH010000099.1 GCA_030951065.1 Mariprofundus sp.
ATCACCGCCCAGGTGTTTCAGCCATCCCTCGGCCATTTGTGAACGGCATGAGTTGCCGGTACATAAAAAAAGCACCTGTTTTTTGTCCATGATTGATCTCCTTTAGCCATACTTTTAAGCACGAAGGTTTTTTGTGATTCCCGATTCATACCAGTGTTTTGAGCGATTGACGATGCTGGCGACCGAGAGCATCACCGGCACCTCGACCAGCACACCGACCACTGTGGCCAGTGCAGCACCGGATTCGAAGCCGAACAGGGCAATGGCGGTTGCAACAGCCAGTTCAAAGAAATTGGATGCACCGATCAGCGCCGATGGCCCGGCAATGCCGTGGACGACGCCCAGTCTTCGGTTGAACCAGTAGGCCAGTGCTGAATTGAAATAGACCTGAATGGTGATCGGGATAGCCAGTAACAGAATCACCAGCGGCTGGGCCAGAATCTGCTCACCCTGAAAGCCGAACAACAGAATCACCGTCAGCAACAGTGCGCCCATCGACATTGGATTCATCCAGTGCAGCACATCATCCAGCCTGTTTTGGGACAGGAGCATATTACGGGTGAACCAGGCCAGTATCACAGGGATCACAATATACAGCAGCACAGAGAGCAACAGCGTGGCCCACGGTACGGTAATTGAGGCCACGCCGAGCAACAGGCCGACAATCGGGGCAAAGGCAAAGATCATAATCACATCGTTTAAAGCGACTTGCGAGAGGGTGAACTGCGGATCGCCGCCAACCAGTCGCGACCAGACAAAGACCATGGCCGTGCAGGGAGCTGCAGCCAGCAGAATCAGACCGGCGATGTATTCCGGAATCTTGTCCGCATCAAGCAGGGGGGCGAACAGATGAGCCAGAAACAGCCAGCCGAGCAGCGCCATCGAAAATGGTTTGACCAGCCAGTTGATGCCCAGCGTTATCCCGATTCCACGTTTGTGGTGCCACACTTCGTGCAGGGATGAGTAGTCGATTTTGAGCAGCATGGGGAAAATCATGACCCAGATCAGCACGGCGACCGGCAGATTAATATGAGCGACCTCCATGCCTCCGAGCGCATGGAACATCGATGGCAACAACCAGCCCAGTGTGATGCCTGCCGCGATACAGAGAAATACCCACAGCGTCAGATAACGCGCAAACAATCCCATCGTCTGTTTATTCCCGGATGACATATGCACCTCCAAATACGCCAAACTATATTCGTATATCCGGATATAGTAAACAGATGAGGCAAATTGAATGCATGACGGGTTTAAATTGCATTGCTATTTGTTTGGAGCTATATTTTTTCATTAAAAGGAGGTAAAGGCATGGGAATAGCAATTGAAGAAATTGAGAATGAGATTATAAATTTACCTCAAGATCAATTAAGAAAATTTCGTGCTTGGTATGAAGCGTTTGATTCCAAAACTTGGGATGAACAAATTGAACATGATGTCGTTACAGGAAAGCTTGATGCTTTGGCTAATGCTGCCATTGCTGATCATGAAGCTGGAAGATCAACAAAATTGTGATTCATTTTGCAAGGCCCCTTATTCTGGGGAGCCTACAAGATGCTCCCACTGACAGTTCAAAATATTGCTGATAAAAATTTTTCAATTCTTAAGTCAACCCCAAGACACCCGTCATTACATTTCAAGAAAGTCGGAAAATATTGGTCTGTCAGAGTTGGAATCCATTATCGTGCATTAGCTGTAGATGTTAAAGGTGGAGTGCTTTGGTTTTGGATCGGTAGCCATTCTGAATATGATCTGCTCATTAGATCCTAGCCAGGAAATGTGCCATACAAGCCATAAAGCGGTTCGGCCTGGGTGAAATTAATCAAAAGCGCAGCTCCAGCCCGCTGCTATATCGCAAATCAACAGGTTTAACGGTCTGAGGCGGTTTTGCATCGTAGGTGAAATCAAGCGATAGTTTGAGGTCAATATTATCCATGATTTTTACATATACTGACATCTCTTCGAGCAGGCGGTAATCGTTCAATTGATTTATAGCCGGTTGATAATAGGTGGTGCTGTTGATGCGCAGTTGTTCGTTGAATCGACGTTTGACCACCAGATAATTACTGCTGCGCCATAATCGTGAGCTTGTATCATTGGTGGTAGCTGTGACACGCAATCGCTCGTGCTCATAAAAACCACCCAGACCAATATATACGGCAGCAACACCTGCTTTCTCAAAGGCAGTTAAACGCAGGCCACCACCCAATAGCGTGCGTCTGGATAATCGTGCAAAGGGATCGCGCCCGACCTGTGCCAGAACTTCAACAGCCCACTGCTTATTCAAATCAGTACGGTGCCGTAAATGCAAAAATGACTTGTTACTATCGACCTTGCCGCGGCTTGTACCATAGTTATATTGCAACATCAGAAATTCAGTATGTTGCTGATGCTTCCATTGACTAAGTATATCGGCCTTGATGCTGCTTTTGACGGTATTGCCGCTGGCACCATTAACAGCAACATTGGCTACGTGGCTGATACCATCTTCTTCAGGGCCGATAATGGCCTTTTCAACATTCACAATCGCAAATGCAGGAAGAGGAAAAAGTAGTGAAAGAATGAAAAGGTAACGCAGTACCAAGGTGTTAGGCATGGCCGAATGCTACTATCCCGCGTTGTTCATGAATATGCCGAAGTAGGGGCTTTGACCCTGAATTATACTCAAATCAAACCGAGCAACCGGGCTTTCAACGCCGCTTTGGGCAATGCGCCGGCAATGGTATCCAGCTCGCTCGTGCCGCGAAACAGTTTCATCGTCGGGATCGAGCGAATGGAAAATCGGTTGGAGAGTCCCGGGTTTTCATCGACGTTTACTTTGACGATTTTGATCTGCCCGCGCAGTTCCTGGGCCAGTTCATCGAGCACCGGGGCAATCATGCGGCAGGGTCCGCACCACGGGGCCCAGAAATCGACCAGCACAGGCAGGCCATACTGCTCCACCTCGCGACTGAAATTGGCATCGGTGCCGATAACAGGCTGGTCGGCGATGACCTCGGCTTTGCATTTTCCGCAATGAACCCGCCCGGCCTGCTCGGGGCTCAGCAGTTCAGAGTCGACGCGGTTGAGTGTGCCGCAGGCGGTGCAGGGTAAGGTGATATTGGACATGGGGGCTCCTGTTATCGGTGATGCAGCTTTTATAGGGCGGACTTGATGCCGCTTCAAGTACTGCGGTGCTTCTCAGCAGGAAATCTGCTGCACACGCACCATATCATCGGCCAGTATCGATTCGACCTGATGCAGTGTGGCCAGCTCGGTGATAAAACCGGCATAGGGGCTGTCGCTCTCGATGGCCAGACGATAATGGATCCACAGGCCATCCCGGCGACTGCTCACAAGCCCTGCACTGCGCAGTGTGCTCAGATGACGTGAAATACTGCTCTGCGGCAGCCCCAGTACCTGTACAAAGTGGCAGACGCATAACTCATCCTGGCGGGTCAACAGGTGCACGATACGCAGCCGGATCGGGTCGGCCAGTGCCTTGAAAAAGACGACCGATTGCATCGGGGTATCTGTCTGCGGAGGTGGTTTGACCGATTCTGCCATGCTGATAAGTGTGGCGGGTCATACTGAAGAATACAACCGATGACGGCATCTGCCCGGATATGTTAGCAACAAATAGATCTGTCCGGATATTGAGTTTTAATAGAATTCACATATGATCACATGTCATGAGCAGTAAAATCCATGATTCTACATGGAGCCGGGGTTTCTTTCATCGGTTTCTGTCGTATGTGATGGGCTTTCTGCTTATTCTTTCCCTGATCAGCGGGCTCTTTTATGTGCAGAAAATGGATGGGGAAAAAGAGCGGATCGCCATTGCGCAAAAAAACCACCTTGTGATTCATGCCAACAGTATTTCGTATAATCTCAAACAACTCGGTTATGCACTTCTGTTTCTGGCTGATCAGGTTCGTTTGCATCGACCTTTTGATGACCCTGAAGGCAGGAAGATTTTTGCCGATGACATGATTTCTTTTCTTAAAACAACGGAGTTATTTGATCAATTGCGTCTGCTTGATGCTCATGGCATGGAACTGGAACGTGCCAATTACAATGGGGGCCACCCTTTTCTTACGCCGGAGAATGAATTGCAGAACAAGAGTGACCGCTATTATGTGCAGCGGGTTCTCAAGCTGGATGCAAACGAGGTATATATTTCTCCACTCGACCTGAATATCGAAAATGGCAAGGTAGAGTTGCCCTACAAGCCAACGATCCGTTTCGGTATGGCTATTTTCAATGCAAGGGGAGAGAAAAGGGGAATTCTGATGTTGAATTTTCTGGCTGAACACATGCTGGCTCAGCTCAAGCGCAGCAATGATGGTTTTCCCGGCCGCATTATGCTTCTGAACCGCGCAGGTTACTGGATGTACGGGGTTGAACCGGCCAGACAATGGGGTTTCATGTTCGAGGATCGCCGCAATGAAACCATGGCACAGAGTTCATATGCTAACTGGCTGCGTATCATTGAATCTGATTCAGGAGATTTCGAAGACCATGGCAAGCTCTATGCATTTGCCACTATTTATCCGTTCAGGGAAATGGCTGAAATCCCCATGATTCAGCTGGCATCCAGTGGCAGCAGTTATTTCTGGAAACTGGTATCTGATGTTCCCCTGTCAGTGATTGCCAATCGATCTCAGTCGGTGCGCAACATGATTTTTATCTGGAGTGGCTCTATTGCATTTTTACTGATCGTGATTGCCTGGATGCTGGCAAGATCCGATGTGCGACGTATGGATAGCGAGAGACGGTTACGATATATCGCTCAACATGATGCATTGACCGGTTTAGCCAGCCGGTCACTCTTTGCCGACCGGATTGAACAGGCGATAGCAATGGCGCGTCGGCATCGTTCATCATTTGCCGTACTCTATCTTGACCTCGATGAGTTCAAGCCGGTGAATGATAGTTTTGGCCATGATACGGGTGATGCACTGCTAAAGAAGGTCGCCGACCGCCTTCGCTTGTGTGTACGAGAAGTCGATACCGTGGCCCGTATGGGGGGTGATGAATTTGCCATCATTCTTGTCGAAACGGAGATGGATACTGACGCAGTTCTGGTAGCCAATAAGATTATTCAAACCTTTGAGTCACCATTCCGGGTCAATGGTAACACATGCCATGTCAGTGTCAGTATTGGCATTGCCATGTATCCGACCGATGCTGACCAGGCAGAGGATCTTGTTCTCAGGGCTGACAAGGCCATGTACAGGGCCAAGCTTGAGGGTAAAAATAATTACCGTTTGGCTCACGCAATAGATAAAGAATTCTGAATCCATGTTTTCTCGCTCATGAGGAAAAACAGCAGGCCGTTGGATAGCCCTGAATCATATCGCTTGACCCTTGAGTATACTC